>JBCBUY010000001.1:0-97604 GCA_039817885.1 Pseudomonadota bacterium
CGATGAGCATGATCAGCCGGCGGACGAGATTTTCCAGCGCTTTCAGCTTCGTTCCGGCCCGGCGGAGGCGCCATTTGGCGGGGGTCCGCTCGGCGATGTGAATGCCCGTCCAGCCGATCAAGCCAACAACGGCAAGGCCGATCTGCTCGATCGCAAGGGGAAACAGGGCATCATCAGTGCGCATGACCGGGAGTATGCAGCGGGCACAGGATCGGTCGGATAGATTTTGTGATTTGAAACGTTGTCATCCCGGGCACCGCAGGTGATCCGGGACCCAGAAATTGCAGATCTTTTTTCGCCACCGCCGTAGCCTTGTTCGGGGCGATTGATCATGGGATCAATCGCTGCCCCTTCAAGTCCACTCAAATGGGGTCCCCGAACCAATTTCCGCGCGCTGCGATGGGTCCCGGGTCTGCGCTACGCTCCGCCCGGGAGGACACCGATGGAGGGTGCGAACGTTGCCTGGGAGGACTGGGTTGCCCCACACTTCCAGGCGGGCATCAAGTATAGCGGCCAGAATGAGACCTAGCTGGCGGCATTGGCCGGGAGACGCGGATCATCAGCAGCGACGGGCGTCCAGACCTGGGTCTGGCAAATCGGGCCAATGCATCCCTTCACGGTGAGATCACCATTATCGCGGATATTGATGCCAGACCCATAGGTCTTGCCATTCTCGGCATTGTAAATCGTGCCGCGCCGCCAGCGCTCGCCACGGCGCTGAAAGCCAGAAAGCATCTCCATACCGACAATGGGGCGGCTCTGAAGAGCTGGGTCGGGATTGCGAATGTCGGTATTTGCCTCGGCATTCGTTTCATCAAACCAGACAATGGTTCCGCACGGCGTGCTGTCGCCGCAATCGGCGATCTCAACAATCGCATCTTGGGACTCAGTCAGCCACATACCGGCCACATCGGACGGATCGGCATTGGCGACGCCGGCGGTTCCAGCGAAACAAAGCACAGCAAGAAGAGAGCGTTTCATGGGAGGACTCCTTGAGGATAGCGCATTTAGCTTTGCACAGAGCGACACCTCTGTAAAAGCGCGAAATCACCGCCCCAAGGCGTCTCGGATGAGTTTTGCTGTTTCCGGCACGCCATAGAGCGCGATGAAGCCACCAAATCGCGGCCCCTGGGACTGACCGAGCAACACCTCATAAAGCGCCTTGAACCAGTCGCGGAGAGGGTCAAAGGCATGGTCCTTGCCGACAGAGAATGTGAGCGTTTGCAAATCCTCTCCGGTGATCGGCCCATCATAGACCTCCAGGCGCTGCGCAAGATCATCCATGGCTGTGCGCTCTTGATCGGTCGGCGCGCGGTAGACCTTGGCAGGTTTCACAAAGTCTTCGTAATAGCGGATGGCATAGCCGGCCAGTTGGTCAAGGAGCGGATGGGTCTCTGGCGACGCCTCAGGCACATAGCGGGAGATGAAGCCCCAGAGCGTGTCTCGGTCTTCCGCGTTGGCCACCCCAACGAGATTGAGAAGAAGGGCGAATGACACCGGCGAGCCCCATTGCGGCGGGCGACCATTATGAATGTGCCAGACGGGGTTTTCGAGCTGACGAGCAGGCTCCTCTCCGTGGAACTTGTCGAGAAAGGTCAGATACTCATCCACCGCTTTCGGGATCACATCGAAATAGAGCTTCTTCGCCGCCCGGGGTTTTTGAAACTGAAACAGCGAGAGACTTTCCCGCGGCGCGTAAGCCAGCCACTCATCAACCGAGATGCCATTGCCTTTCGACTTGGAGATCTTTTCGCCCTTCTCATCAAGGAACAGCTCATAGACATATTGCTGTGGCGGACGGGCCCCGAGGATCTTGCAGATCTTTGAATAGATCGGCGCATTGTCCTGATGATCCTTGCCGAACATCTCGAAGTCCACACTGAGGGCGGCCCAGCGCATCCCGAAATCTGGCTTCCATTGCAGCTTCGCATGACCACCTGTGACCGGGAGGGTGACGTCGGTTCCGTCCTCATCTTCAAACGTGATTTCGCCTGTGTCAGCATCGACCGACTTCATCGGCACATAAAGGACACGCCCTGTGCTGGGAGAGATAGGCAGGAAGGGGGAATAAGTCGCCCGGCGCTCCTCTCCCAATGTGGGCAGCATCACATCCATGATATCCTGATACTTTTCCGCCGCGCGGATCAGCATCGGATCATAGGTGCCGTTTTTATAGAAATCGGTCGCCGAAGCGAACTCATAGTCAAAGCCGAAACCATCAAGGAAGGCACACAGCCGCGCATTCATATGATGACCATAGCTCTCATGGGTGCCGAACGGGTCCGGCACATCCGTCAGTGGTTTCTGGAGATGAGGTTCAAGGCTCTCCGGGTTCGGCACCGTCGGCGGCACTTTGCGCATACCGTCCATATCATCGGACACACAGATCAGCCGCGTCGGGATCTTGTCCTCGGTCAGCGCGTGAAACGCGTTGCGCACCATGGTCGTGCGGACGACCTCTCCAAACGTGCCGATATGCGGCAACCCGGAGGGCCCATAGCCCGTCTCAAAGACGACGGGCCCATCTCTCCCCTGTCCTGCCTTATCCATCTGCTCACGCCGTTTCAGGATGGCGCGCGCCTGTTCGAAAGGCCACGCTTTCGCGGACTGGGCGAGGGCTGAAACGTCTGACATTTGGTGCTCCGTGGAATAGAGCGCTGGCCTAGGGTGCACGTGGTGGGAGGTCAAGCGCCACGGCGGAGCAAATTGCTCATACTGTCGTGGCAATAGAGCACTTGACATTCATTCGCACTTTGGCGCAAATAGTTCTCATGATCATTTGCATTTGCAACAACATCAATGAGCGAAAAATCAGAGCCGCCGTCGACTCGGGTGCCCGCAGCCCTAAGGACGTCATGCAGAAAAACGGCTGCGATTTTAACTGCGGAAAATGCAAATGTGAGATCGGCGAATTGATTGGTGCCGAAATGGACCAACACCTTGAAAAATTGGCACTTGTTGCAGCAGAATAAGCGCGACTGACTTGCACTAACCGTGAGACTGCCTCTCACTATCATAGTCATCTGTTTTTATTAGAATTTTTTCGGATTCGGCCATTGTTTTTGCGATAAGGCCGGCTATTTCTGTTGCCACAAAGACATCAGAAATGGAGGCCACCTTGAAAGGCAATCCAGAAGTAATGAAATTCCTGAAAGACGCGCTGAGAAAAGAGCTCACCGCGATCAATCAGTATTTTCTACACGCCCGCATGCTCAAAGACTGGGGCGTCACAAAGCTCGGCGAGAAAGAATACAAGGAATCCATCGAAGAAATGGAACATGCCGATTGGCTGATCGAGCGGATTCTGTTCCTAGGCGACATTCCCGTCATGCATGAACTCGACAAGTTCAAAATCGGCGAGAACGTCAAAGAAATTATCGAAGCCGACCTTGCCCTGGAAATGAAGGCACACCCGCTCTACACCGATGCTGTCGCCAAAGCGGAAGAAGTCAAAGACTATGTCAGCCGCGACCTCTTCGCGAAGATATTGTCGTCCGAAGAGGAACATATCGATTTCCTGGAAACCCAGCTCGATCTGATTGAGCGAATGGGCATCGAAAACTACGTGCAGCTACAATCCCACTCTGCAGAGGATGCGGAAGGCTAGAACACTTGGCAGCGATACGGGCGTTCAGATGCCGTCGATCGAGCGGCGTGGATGATCATCTCTATTCCGCTGCGGCCGCCTGCATCGCCGCCTGCGCACAATAGCAAGACGCCCCGACCGGCAGGTCGGACCGGGCTGCGGCAAGCTCCAGTCTTTGGCGGATCCATATCCCCTCTGGGGTTTCAGCGGCACCGCGGCGGCGAAGACATTCATCGAGCCCTTTGAGGCTCCAGATATTGTCCGGATGGATGCAAGCCCGCGGCAGGTCGCCGGCAAGGCCGAGATCTTCGCGATAGGCCTGTTCAGCCTCCTCGATGCGCCCCTGTTCTAGAGAAAGCGCGCCGAAGGCATGTCGGACGGGCTGGATCCACCCCCATGGCTCATCATATGGCAGCGCATCTTCTAGCTCGATCGCCTTTCGGAGATGGGCAAAGGCGGCATCGTAATTCGCCTTGCGATATTCGAGTTCGCCGTCGAGCATCTGTTCGGCCACTTCGAGCAAGTCAACGCAGGCGACATTATGAAGATGCCGGCTCTCCGGCACGTTCGCACGCGCCTCCATGAACTTGGCTCGTTCATCTTCTGACTCAGCGATGTCGCCGAGCGCCGCATGCGCCACGGCCTTCGCGTAATGCAGCGACGCGGTGGTGTGGCAATACAGGCTTTGGTCATCCGGCAGAGGCTCGGCGATGATGTCGCGCCAACGGCCAAACCGGATCTGAACATGTGTTTTCATGGAGAGATAGCTTTCCAGGAAATCCGCCATGGGCGGGCTGTCGAGTTTCAACAGGTCAACCGGGATCTCGTCGATCATCTCTTCTGCCGCCGCCATGGCGGGCTCGTACTGTCCAAGAAACAGCGCGCCATAGATCGCGAAATGATAATTGTGGACACGATAGGCGGTGTAGAAATTCATCCGGCCCTGGTGCTCGGCGACGCGTAGGTCGGCCTCGATCCCCTTTTGGTTCCAGAGCATGGCGTCGCGATACTCGGCGCACTGGATATCGATATGGGTCGGCATGTGAATGAGGTGGCCAGCATCGGGCACCAATTCCCGCAGGCGGTCGCCCGCCATCAGAGCTTTTTCTGGGGTCGGCGACATTTCCATCAAGTGGACATAGAGGTGAAGTATGCCCGGATGAACGTGGCCCTCGGGCGTGTCCACAAAGGTCTCCAACACCCTCTGCGCCTCAAGCGTGCCCGCCCCCTCAGCGACGGTATTGTTTCGGATATCCCACATCTTCCAGGGCGTCTGATTGAGGATGGCTTCGGCATAAACGGTGGCGACCTCCAGATCGTCTGGATGCGTGTCGAACGCGGTTTTCATCGCCGCGGCGAAGGCGTCATTCCATGGCTCCTGTTGGTCGATCGGTTCACGTTGCGGGTACCGAGCCGTCAATGCTTCGATCAAACTGCGCTCTGGGCCCGTGATCTGATCAACCAACGCAAGGGCGGCCTGGGCGTGATCATAGGCCAAACCGAGGGCGGCTTCCTTCGTCGCTGGGTCCATCATCTGCCATTCGAAATTATAATTCGGTCCGCTGGCATAGCTGACGCCCCAATGCGCCATGGCACAGTCTGGGTCGTGTTCCAGGGCTTTCTGGAAGCACCCGACGGCGAGCTCATGATTATATGCGAATGTCCAGACCAGGCCGCGATCAAACCAGAGCTGAGCATCCGGCGAGTCGGTCGTGATCTTCCGCGAGTATACATCTATGTCAAAATATTCCACGGTCTTGTCCCCCCATAGACTCCGATTGGATACGCATAGCTTATCACAGGTTCAGCTTCCTATCCCGCGAAATAGGTCATATTGCGGTGCGATCTCGAACAGGGCGATTCAACCATCAAATTCCATCAAACCGTCTCCGCAGCGCGGCGAGCAGCGCGCGATCAAACACCTCCTCAGAACGATCCGGCAGACCCTTTATCGTCTCCGCCATGTTGGCCCGCGCCCGGATATCGTCAAAGCCAATATCTTGAGCCCGGCCCGGCACAACGCCCTCGCGCCAAAGATGATGCGGTGCATAGCCGGTGAGAATGAAGGCACTGTTCCAATTGAGGCCCGCCGTCTTCGCAAGCTCATTGGTACAATTGGAAAAGAGCGTGTTGTAAAAGCGCGGCGTCTCGTAAAGACCGTTTGTCTTCTCTACGAGCGCCCCAAAAAAGGCCTGGCGGTCACCCTCAGTGAGGTGGACCGGATAAAGGAAAACATCATGCTTCAGATAACGAGCGCGCCGCGTTAGCAGATCACGGGCCTCCCCCCAAAGATAAACGAGCTCAAAAGTGTTGAGCGCGCCTTTCAGAGCCGAATAGACCTCCCCCTCTTCCTTGCGCGCCTCAATTGTGAGCCCGAGAAGCCGGTCGTCAGAGAACTCGAAGATAATCAATGTGTGAGCAATCGCGTCCGTACCGCCAAAGGGTTCGACCATCAGCCATGTGCCGGTCAGCTCGGAAACATCATAGGTACCGCTATGGTAATCGAAAGTGACCGGCGCATCCTCAGAATAGGTCCAGTCGCGTATCTGATCGATGGTAAACTCAGACCCCGATTGCGCCACCTGCGGCATGATGGAAATCTCAGGTCGCCAGTCGCGGTCATGACTTGGCTGGCGAAGGCCAATGTAAAGGACGAGCGCAATCAGCCCGGCAAGGCATCCGAGACCAAGGGTCAGCAAGGGGCGGCGCTTCATTCGGGCCGGGTCGAATGGCCAGGGAGCACCTTGATCAACACCCATCCAGAATCTCCCCACTCTGCATTGCCTGAAGCCTAGGGCGAAACGGACCAAGATTCCAAGGGGCGAACTTTGACACCCTTCTTCCTATATGGAACATCGCAGAACGGGTTTCGGGAGCGATAGTACACATGTCGGCGAAAATATTCAGCTGGGTCGGCCATCCCGCAAAAACCAGCGTGTCCCATATGCTGGCGGACGCCTATGAGCGGGGGGCTCGAGAACAGGGCGCAGACATCCGCCGCATGAATATGAGCGAGATGAACTTCGACCCCAACCTCGCCGACGGATATAACACCATCCAACCGCTCGAAAACGACCTTGAAATTTGGCAGGACAATATCGTCTGGGCCGACCATGTCGCCTGGTTCTATCCGATGTGGTGGGGCGGCATGCCCGCCAAGATGAAGGGGGCCCTCGACCGCGCCCTCTTGCCGGGCTTCGGCTTCAAGTATCATGAGAACGACCCCTTCTGGGATCGCCTGTTGAAAGGTCGTTCAGGCGACGTCTTCATGACGGCCGATACGCCGAATTGGTTTGACTGGATCACCAGCGCATCCCCCGCGCGACGGCAAGTCAAAAAGAAAGTGCTCGAATTTGTCGGCATAAAACCCGTCGAAACCCACTATTTTGCGGCTGTGCGAAACGCTAAAGAGGACAATCTGAGAAAGTGGCAGCGCCGAGCCCACCGGGTTGGCGCGGATGCAGGCAGGCGATGAAGACATCAGACGACACCCATGTTCCGCTTTCGAGCTGGACCGAACGGCCAGCTGACGAGATGCAGGCGCGCGCCCGCGCCTTCCATGCTGAAATGTCAAAGAGGCGCTCCGTGCGCGCCTTCTCCGATCGGCCAGTGGACCAGAGCATTATCGAGGCTTGCATAGCAACCGCCGGCACCGCGCCATCTGGTGCCAATCACCAGCCATGGTTTTTCGCCTGTGTCGGGTCGCCGGAGTTGAAACAGAAAATACGGAGCGCCGCCGAAGAAGAAGAACAGGCCTTCTATGCCGGGCGGGCCTCCGATGAGTGGCTGGACGCCCTGTCCCCCATCGGTACCGATGCCGAAAAACCCTATATGGAAGTCGCCCCCTGGCTGATCTGTATATTCGCCCAGCGCCGAGGCGGTGTCACAGCGGGCGAAGACCGGAAGAATTATTACATCCACGAAAGCGTCGGCATCGCGACCGGCCTGCTGATCGCCGCCTGCCAGGACGCAGGATTGTCTACCCTTGTCCATACGCCAAATCCAATGAGCTTCTTGAATGAACTATGCGGCAGGCCGTCAACGGAAAAGCCCTTCCTGATCCTTGTGGCCGGCTATCCTGCTGAAGATGCGATGGTGCCGAAGCACGCGCTCAAGAAAAAGCCTTTGGAAGAAATTGCCTCCTTCCTTTGATCCGAGTTTGAATGCCTGAACTGCCCGAAGTTGAGACTGTACGCCGGGGACTTGCACCGGCAATGGAAGGTCGCCGCATCCTCCGAGCCGAATTGCGCCGGCCCGATTTGCGGTTTCCGTTCCCTGCCCGATTTTCCGAACGGGTTGAGGGGTCCATCGTCTCAAGCCTTGGGCGGTATGCAAAGTTTCTCACAGCGTCATTATCGTCGGGCGAAACGCTCATTATGCACCTTGGCATGACGGGTCGGTTTACAATCAACGACAACGCGACCGCTGCCTTCAAACACAATCCGGGATGCGATGCGAAACATGACCATGTCATCTTTCACCTCGAAGACAGGACAACCATCACCTATAATGATCCGCGGCGATTTGGATTTATGGAATTATGGTTGACGGAGACATTTGATCAGTATCCCAGATTGAAAAATCTAGGTCCGGAGCCGCTCTCCAATAATTTTAATACAGATTATCTGAATACGGCGCTCGCCCATAAGCAAACCCCCATCAAGACAGCCCTGCTCGATCAGGGCGTGATAGCAGGACTTGGCAACATATATGTCTGCGAAGCTCTTTACCGCGCTGGCATCTCGCCAAAACGATCGGCGGCAACCGTACCGGGAAAACGCGCCGAGCGCTTGACGGCTGCGATCAATGCCGTGATCTCCGACGCTATATCCGCAGGCGGATCATCAATCTCGGATTTCGCGAGCGCACAAGGGGAGCTCGGTTACTTCCAGCACAGTTTCGACGTTTATGATCGCGAGAACTACCCTTGCGCGAAATGCAGTGGACAGATCAAAAGAATTGTCCAGGCAGGGCGCTCAACTTTCTTCTGCAGCCAATGTCAGCGATAGAATGACAAATTACAGTGTACACACAAAATCGCTTCCCAAGACGTAAGTTCGACTGAGTTTCACTCCCAAAATGTGGGGAGTTGACGTCCGTAGACATATTATTTTTTATTAAGTTGAAGATGCCATCTCGTAATGGCTTCTCCGGTGTGCTGGTTGGGCAGTACCGGCTCAGTGCAAGGCAGTAGGCCCTGAGGGGGGTTCAATACTGAAACCAATCATACATCTCCGTCCGAACGACGGAGCAGGAGGACTTATGTCTAAAAATGAAGCAAGAGAAAGACTGGGTGATGCCGACTTCGCGGTGTCGCGGCGAGATATACTTCGCGGTGCGACGGTGGCTACAACAATAGCTGCTGGTGCAACGACTCTCGCCCCCTCGGCATCTGCTGACGTTGCGCTGGGGTCATCACTTGCCCAAGATCCTCGCATCAGAGCAACTGATGCATCAAATCTTCGTCGCCGCCGTGCAAGTGAGAATCGCCGCAACGCGCCTCGGTCTCCTCAGGAGGTTAATGACGACGAGACGAGACTACCAGATTTTATCGGAAACTTCTCCAAAACACTGAAACACAATTCTCGCGGCGAAGTTACGCAGGCCTCTTATCTTTCATTCGTAACCGCCCTGGCAAGCCGCGAAGATTCGGACTTTGAGAACATTCTCGTTGGGCGAGAAAACGACCCGCTTCGTCAGCGGTTGGTAAGCCCGCAGGGGGCCTATGCATTCGAACTGTCCGGTCTTGATGGAAACGCTAACCGCATTAACCCAGCACCAGCATTTGACGGTGACATCACAGAAGTCGAAATGGCCGAGCTTTATGGGTATGCGGTCACACGCGACGTACCGTTCACTGAGTATGATAGCAGCAATAGGATCCAGCGTGTCGTCGACTCGTTGAATACATTCCCGGCGGTTGCCGATGCTCTACCAACCGACGGTGGTGTCGTGACGCCACAGAACTTCGGTCGCGGTGGGTTGCCGACGCAAGGTCTTCGCCCGCTCGGTACAGATGTCGGTCCGTTTGTCAGTCAGTTCCTTCTGCTGCCGTTCCAGATCGGTCAGCTCCGCGTTGAGCAACGCTATCCGCGCCTTGAGCGAGGCGGTGCAAACCAGTTTATGACGGAATTCCCAGAATGGCTGGCGATACAACGCGGCTTTGCACCGAATGCTCGCGCTCCTGGCGGAAATGCTTCGACTTTTACGGATCGGGTTCGGTTTATCAGCAAGATGCGTGATCTTTCAGAGTGGGTTCATCGCGATTTCCCACTGCAATCACCACTGCACGCACTGTCCGTCATCTTTGGCTTCGGAACAGATGAAGCCTTCGAGAACACGCTACCATATAGCCGAGTGAACAGCTCAACGCAGGAAGGTTTCGTGACGTTTGGTCTTCCCGACATTTCGCAACTCACCGTGCACGCACCACGTCAGGCGTTAACAGGGGCCTGGTACCAGAAGTGGTTGAACCATCGCCGAGCGCGTCCTGAAGTCTATGGCGGACGCCTGAACGTTCAGGTTCGTGGTGAGCGCGACTACGGTCTCGGAGACCGCTTAATGGACTCGCGTGTCTTCCGCATGGCTGCAAATGAAAGCCGAAGAGTGAATAATGCGGCGAGCAACTCAGACACAAGCGCGAACGGATTGCTTCCAATGGGCTTCCCTGAAGGCTCACCAGCGCACCCGGCTTACCCAGGCGGTCACTCTGCTTTCGTAGCGGCGGGGGCCACAGTCCTTAAAGGCTTCGTCAACGAGGATTTTGTTATCCCGAATCCGGTCCAAGCCAACCGTAACGGCACTGAGCTGATGGCTTGGGGCGGCGCACCGCTGACGCTTGGTGGCGAACTCAACAAGCTCGTTGCGAACGTGACACATGCTCGGGATGCTGCGGGTATGCATTGGCGATCTGACGGTGAAGGTAATGTCATCGGTGAAGCGGTCGGTATTGCGCTACTCGCGGATTACAGCGTCACCTATAATGAAGACTTTGACGGCTTAACGCTACGCAAGTTCAACGGCCAGCGAATCCGTATTCGCAACGGCCAGGTGACAGAAATTGGCGGCTAACCTCAAATAAGGTTTGAGAATCTGAAGTCGCTCGATGCAGAACGCACCGGGCGACTTCTTATACTGATCGCCACTGCCCCGGTCGAAGTCCCGCAACATACCAATCGCCAACACGCGATCGGATGAGGCGGAGCGTTGGATGGCCAACAGCTGCCGTCATGCGGCGCACCTGGCGATTGCGGCCTTCGTGAATGGTCAGCGATATCCAACTTTCCGGAATAGATTTCCGAACACGGATGGGCGGATCCCGAGGCCACAAATCAGGAGGTTCACGCATGAGGGTTGCGTCCGCTGGCCGCGTTAAACCGTCTTTCAAGATGACCCCGTGACGGAGGTGCTGGAGCGCCGTGTCATCAGGCTCGCCGTCCACTTGCACCCAGTAGGTCTTTGCCATCTTATGTTTCGGCGCAGAGATACGCGCCTGTAACTTACCATCATCGGTGAGGATAAGCAGACCTTCAGAATCTCGATCTAGTCGACCCGCCGGATAGACATTCGGAATATCAATGTAATCCGACAAAGTCCTACGCTTTGAGGCATCATTCCCCTTATCCGTGAACTGAGACAGCACCCCAAAGGGTTTGTTGAACAGAATGATGCGCGCCATGGGGCTTTGGGTAGTCGCCGTGCGACCGGAGCGCAATGCGGCAATGAACCAAGCGACTGGCGCGGGCTCTCCCAGCATCACACTCAACATTCACAAGCATCACCCTTGTATTTCGATATATCGAAACTAATTTAGATATATCGAAAAGGAGATATGGAATGTATCACAGAAAACGCATGCACAAAGCAGCCGCCGCTTATAAGAGTATGCGCGGCGGTTCGAGACGGCCTCGCCGCCGCAGACCACTTAACCATGGCGATCTTCGATTGCTGATCCTGTCTCTCATCGCCGAGCAACCGCGCCACGGCTATGATCTCATCACCGAAATCGAACATCTGACAGGCGGTAATTATAAGCCGAGCCCCGGGGTAATGTACCCGGCCTTGAGCGTGATCGAGGACCTTGGATTCGCGAAAGCCAAGAAAGAAGATGGCAAGCGCGTCTTCTATATCACGCCCGAGGGCGAAGCAGAGATCGAAGAGAAGTCAGACACCCTCGCAAAGATCGAGAACAGGCTGGAAGCACTGGCCAGTTCCGAACACGATTACGATCCAACGGATGTACGATCCGCCAGTCGGAACCTGCGCTACGCGGTGTTCAAACTCGTCGCCAATGATTGGCCCGACACCTCAAAATATGAGGATATTGTCGGGATTCTGAACCGCGCCCGGGAAGACATCAACGCGCTAGGAAATGAGAGTGGAAAGACGGCTGGCTAATGCGGTGCCATCAAAATGGCCCGGATCAATGCTCACCACCATCAGGAATCCCCGGCAGACAATATGTCCGTACACCACATGATTTGGCTGTCAAAAACGCCGCCAACGAGCATGTGTCCATTCCAGTAAGGCCCCGTAGCTGAGCCATTGATCTCGCCATTGACGGCCATGAACACGGTCTCCGTTTCCCCGGTTTCCGGATTCATCCGGACAACTTGTGAAGGAGAGTTCTCATCAGCGTTTTCGGCGTGTTTGACAAAGGCGAGAAGGTTAGGGTGGCTGCCGATATAGAGATTTCCATCTGTACCAATATCGATATTGTCGGGAGCCGTTCCAACCTTGAAATGACGCCGATTTGAAACCTCGCCCGTCTGGAGATCACGATCAAAGATATTGATCTGCCGACCGATCACTTCTGCAACATAGAGCTTCGAACCATCTGCGGAGACATTGATGCCATTCGCATAACTGAAACTGTCGGCCACCTCGCGGCCAACCTCCCCGTCAAAATACACAATATCGGCGAGCGGAAGACCGAGATAAAGCTCCAGCATTTGACCGAGGCCCTCGCGGTAGCGCCGATCGTTCGAGGCATAAAACCGTCGCGCGCCCACCGCCACGACATCATTGGGGGAATACATCGCATCGAAGGATACGGTTTCGAGATGGTTGAGCGTGCCATCGGTAAGGATGTCGAAGATCTCCACCGTCTCAGCTCCGGCAGGATGATTGATGACAAAGAGGCGGCGGGTGCCATCCGTACCGTTCCAAAGGCTGAGACCATGCGGAGAAAAATCGACCGGAGTATCGCCGAGCAAGCTTATCGGGCGCGCGTCAGGAGTGTTGAGGTCAAGGCTGTAGAGCCCGCCACGTTCGCGGCGCTCCGGGTTACGCCTCTGTGCGGAAGATATGAAAGCGATACCTGTCGCATGATCGATCTCGATATCTTCCGGGCCGGGCGCCACCTCCACGCGCCGACACTGATCAACGGCGATGGTCTCAAAATCCGTGAATGCGCCGGAGGCCGGAATGACGCCCGAAAGGACACGATAACCGAACGCAACACACAGGACGGCGAATGAAATCAAGATGATACGGCGCAATCTGTCCTCCCAGGGCGGCTACCTTTTAGAAGCAGCTTATAGAGCCAAGCCAAGATAAGCTATTCAATTCGCCAGGGTGAGACCTTGGGGCTAGTCCCCATCCATCCTGAGGGCAGCGACGAACGCTTCTTGCGGAATTTCGACCTTGCCGAACTGGCGCATACGTTTCTTGCCGGCCTTCTGCTTTTCGAGGAGTTTACGCTTCCGGGTCGCGTCGCCGCCATAGCATTTGGCGGTCACATCTTTACGCATGGCGGAGAGGGTTTCGCGGGCGATAACCTTTGAGCCAATCGCCGCCTGGATCGGGATCTTGAACATCTGGCGGGGAATAAGGTCCTTTAGCCGCTCGCACATCTGCCGCCCCCGGCCCTCGGCCCGGTCGCGATGGACCAGCATAGCGAGCGCATCGACAGGTTCCTCGTTCACAAGAATGCTCATTTTGACCAAATTCTCAGCGCGGTGGCCGATGATTTCATAATCAAAACTCGCATAGCCCTTCGAGATAGATTTCAGCCTATCATAAAAATCGAAGACCACCTCATTGAGCGGAAGCTCGTATTTCACCATGGCCCGGGTGCCGGCATAGGTAAGCTCTTTCTGGATACCGCGGCGGTCCTGGCAAAGCTTCAGCACACCGCCGAGATACTCGTCCGGCGTGAAGATGGTGGCTTCGATCCAAGGTTCGCGGATTTCAGCGATTTTCACGATATCAGGCATGTCCGAGGGATTGTGCAACTCCATCTCGCTGCCATCCGTCATGGTGAGTTCGTAAACCACACTTGGGGCCGTGGCGATGAGGTCGAGATCAAATTCCCTACTCAGCCTCTCTTGAATAATTTCGAGATGGAGAAGCCCCAGAAACCCGCATCTAAAACCCATACCCAGGGCTGCCGAAGTTTCCATTTCCCAGGAGAAACTCGCATCATTGAGACGGAGCTTGCCCATGGCTGCGCGGAGTTCATCAAAATCGCTCGCATCGATAGGGAACAGGCCACAGAAGACGACAGGCTGAACATCTTTATAGCCCGGCAAGGCTTCATCGCAGGGTTTCTTGTCCTCGGTGATCGTGTCGCCAATCGAGCAGTCGGCCACTTCTTTGATCGACGCCACGAGAAAGCCGACCTCGCCCGGGCCGAGCGCATCCACATCTGTCGGCTTCGGACCGAAGATAGCGACCTTGTCGACCTCATAGGTCGCGCCGGTCTTCATCATCCGGACTTTTTGTTTCTTTTTCAGGACACCATCAACAATGCGGACGATCACCACAACACCAAGATAAGGGTCGTAATACGCGTCCACGAGGGAGACTTTCAGAGGCTTATCAGCATCCCCTTCATCGGGCGCTGGCAGACGCGTAACAATCGCCTCCAGGACATCTTCAATGCCGATGCCGGTCTTGGCTGAAGTCTGGATCGCATCGGTAGCGTCGAGGCCAATCACCTCTTCGATCTGTTCAGAAACCCTGTCGACATCTGCGGCAGGCAGATCCACTTTGTTAAGAACCGGCACGATTTCATGGTCCTGATCGATCGCCTGATAGACATTGGCGAGGGTCTGCGCCTCGACGCCTTGAGACGCATCGACGACGAGGAGCGAGCCTTCGCAGGCGGCAAGACAACGCGAGACCTCATAGCTGAAATCGACGTGGCCAGGGGTATCCATAAGGTTAAGCGCATAGGTCTCGCCATCCTGCGCTGTGTAGTTCAGACGGACAGTTTGAGCCTTAATGGTGATGCCACGTTCTTTCTCGATATCCATATTGTCGAGCACTTGATCGGACATCTCCCGGTCAGTGAGTCCGCCGCAATGCTGGATCAGCCGGTCGGCCAGGGTCGATTTGCCATGGTCGATATGGGCAATGATCGAGAAGTTACGAATATTGTCGCGCGCAGTTGTCATTCGCTCGATATAGCGGCGCTCGCGAGGTGCGGGAAGCGCCGAAGTGACACGGGGCCCGGCATCTACTGAACGAGAACATCAAGCTCGAAGACCGCTGTCGGCGGCGTGCCCGTGGTTTGAGCCGCGAACATGCCCTCTGGCTGGATCCGAATATGCGTCACGGCGCTGTCCGTTCCATTGCCGCTCGGCACCGGCACATAGCCAAAGCTGACCCCCCCATTGTTTGAGAAATCCACGCTGTCTGTGGCGCTCGCCAAATCTGAGAAGCTGAACACCAGCCCGCTCGACACAGGGCCATCGATAAAACCCACAGGCCCGCTGCCTGGCCCGTCAATATCCGCGACGATCAACGCCGTTCCGACCGGCACCGTGTCGACAAGGTCTATGCTGCCCGCATCCACGGTGCCGTTTCCGGTATTCTCTATCTCGAATGTGTAACGGACACGGGACCCTGGAATCGCAAATGGATTAGATGTGCCATTAAGCGGGTCTTCGACAATTGCCCCCGTCTTGCTGACCTGCAGATCCGGCGCAAACACAGCGTGAAACGAGTCAGAAAAGGCAAGGATTCCGGCAATCTCAGTCGTATGGTTGGTCTCAGAATCGGTGCTGATATCCTCTTGGATCGCGAGCCCGATCGATGTGCCAGTCAACGCGCATTGCCGGAGCCACCCGCCGTCTGCGCCGTCGCGCGTATTTTTCGTCGCGACGACCCTAGGTTCGGAAAACGCACTACTAGAATATGTGATATTTGCACAAGATTGGGTAATGCCAACGATCGTATCTGGTGATCGGGTCGCGCTCCACGAGATTGATGCCCCGCCGAGCGCAGCAAATGTTCCGGAGACGCCGGCTTCGGCAGCGATGAACCCGATCGTCTCGGCGACGACGGTCCCCTCATCCACCTCGCTGCGTTCAAGTGCAAACTCGGCACTACTCGCGGCGGGGTTCAGGATGGACACGGTCAGCCAGGGTTGAGATGGGATATCTGGCGCAATGCCTGGCTCGCTATTGGTGGTTTGGATCGCCGCAACAACCGCCGCTTGACCGCCAAGCGTTGTGCCGAAATTGACCAAAGCAGTCCCGGAGGGGCCCCCAACAGCCTGGCCACTTCTTTGAACCTGATCAGTCGTTACGCGGCCCACCACAATCGTCCGGCCGCCAAGCGTACCATCTGGAAGGGAATGAACCCCCGGCTCGGCAGCCACATAACTCACGGTCATGGAGACATGGGGACCATCATTACCAGGGGGTTCGAACTGGCTCACCTCAAACCCGGTCAAACTCACATTTCTGATGCGCAAAGCGCTTGCGTCACCACCAGCACTTGTCGGCAAAGCAATGACGACCGGCACGACATCAAACGGCTCGTCGAAGGTCACCGAGACAAATGCCGGTATGCTAAAGGTATCATTCAGCACCACCTCACCCGCTTCCAATCGCCACGCCGACGCGCTGAGAGGCAGACATGCGCTCACAATGACTGCCAGCAGCAGCCGAATGGTCGTAAAAGCGACGCTATTGCGGTCCCAGGACATCCACCGAGACTAACGGCAAGCCAGTAGCAGAGTCTTAAGAAACAAAGGCAAGTCCAGGGGGGGGGTGATGAAACAGCTCTGACCAGGGCGTTTGCCCCCCATCTACTAAAAAACTAGTTGACTCGATCGCCAGGCCGAGGCATTCCAACTCGAAATACTAAGGAATTCGTAGATGCCAAGACCCAAGACATCAGACCTCACCACCGCCGAGCGGCGCATCATGGATGTGCTCTGGGACCGCGGTGAAGCGAGCGTTCGCGACGTCGCAGACGCCCTGAAAGACAAATACGATCTCGCCTACACCACGGTCATGACAACGATGAAAATCATGGCTGACAAGGGCTATCTCAGCTTCCGAAAGGAAGGCCGGGCCCATATCTACGCGCCGCAGCTGAGCCGGGATGGAGCGCGGCGGTCAGCGTTGACAACCCTTTTGACGTCCCTGTTCGACGGATCACCGAAACATCTCGCCCAGCACCTTGTCGAAACCGACAAGCTGACCCTCGAAGATATCGACGCTTTGCGCGCCGAACTCCTAAACCGTCAATCCAAAGGATCGAAATCATGAGCCCGGAACAACTTAGTCTTGCCGCTGCGACGGTATTTGGAGCAAGTCTGATCCTCGCCGCCCTCGTGCGGGCTCTGGACGCAAGCCTGCCCGACCGGTTCATCCGCGAGCGTCACGACCTCGCATTGGCGACCCTCTTGCTGATCCCCGTCGTGTTCGCGCTGACATTCCTGCCTGGACAAGGGATCGACACGGCATCTGCACCGCGACAGATCATAACCCCTGAGACAGCCTCCGCCACCGCGCCCTGGCTGAACGAGGTGGAGACGCGCAGCGTGACCACACTCCAACGGGAGCCAGCAACCGCATTGTCCATCCCGTGGACATTGCTAGCCCTGTCGATTTGGGCCATTGGCACGCTCGCCAGCCTTGCTGTGCTTGCAACACGGCTCGTCCGCCTTGATCAGCTTCGCAAATCAGCTCGCCCAATAGACCGCCCCCATGGCTTACGCTTGTCGCGGCCAATTGAGATTCGCGAGCATGACGACATTGGATCGCCGATGTTGGTTGGCTATGTCCGGCCCCAAATCATTGTGCCCACGGGGTTCGCATTTGGGACAACAGCGCGCCCCGTTCTTGAACACGAGGTCGCGCATGCCGCGCGGGGTGACAGTTGGATAACGCTCAGCTTACACCTGCTCAGCGCTGCTTTCTGGTGGAACCTGCCCCAAATGCTGATCACGCCCCTATACTATAAAGCTCGCGAAAGCCTGTGCGATACGCGCGCCGCCATTATTACCGGCGAGCCGGAGACATTGGCTCAGGCACTTGTCGACACCGCTGTCGAAGCCAGCGCACGCAGATCACCGGAACTTGCCGCGGCCGCCCATGGAATGGATTTGAAAGCGCGAGTCCGACGCCTCATGTCACCATCCGGCGCAATCGAACGGTCGCCTGTGGCGACGATGGCGTTTATTCTGCCGGTCATGGTCACATCCGCCGTCCTCGCGACCCCCGCTCTCGGTACGGCGCAACCAGAAAATACCGATCGCTCTGCAAGTGAATGGGTGAGCAATTGGACAGGCAACCGGGACAATGACGACGACACGCTCTATGGGGCTGCGGTCAGAGGTGATCTCGATGACATTGAAGCGCGGATCGGAGCGGGCGCGGATCCGAGCAAAGCCCTGAATGGGGATGGCACACCTTTGATGGGTGCCATTCGCGGTGAACATGACGACGTTTTTGCTGCCCTTCTTGCTATGGGCGTGGATGTAAATCGGACCTCGGACGGCGACGGTTCTGCTCTGATCGTTGCAGCCAAGCAGGGGCGCGCAGACTATGTCGAAGCCCTTCTGAGCGCAGGAGCTGATCCTGATCTTGGCGTCGACGGCGATGGCGCGGCGCTGATTTCCGCCGCCATGAGAGGACACATCGAACTGATTGACCTACTCGTCGCTGCCGGAGCGGATCCGAACTTGGCTGTGCCCGGCGATGGCAACGCCTTGATCGGCGCTGCGCTGCACGGGGAGATGGTGGCCGCCCAGCGTCTGCTAGATGCCGGAGCTAATCCGAACGGCTATGTTTATCGGGATGAGACACCGCTGATCGCGGCCGCACAACAGGGCGAACTTGAAATGGCCAAACTTCTGGTCGCAGCTGGTGCCGATGTTTCACTCACCGTGAAGACACCGCATCGCGACCCCGGTGGGCCCTACCGCTCGCCCTTGAGCGAAGCGGAACGTAACGGCCATGATGATGTCGCCCGTTGGCTGAAGGAGATGGGGGCCGAGCACCGGCCAGAAGACTAGGCCCGCCACATCCAGACATGCCGTCGCGAAGCCAACAGGCTTCGGGGCGGCAATCCTGTTTTAACCCCCCTGCGTCACATTGCGGGCATGGATGTCCTCCCCTCCTTCCTGGCGCATCTTCGGGATGAGCGTCGCATGGCCGCCAAAACGGTCGAAGCCTATGGCAGCGACCTTGCGGGCTTTCTGGGATTTGTCGCCGGCCATACCGGGCAAGACGCCACAGCCAAGACCTTGAGCCATTTGGGCGCAAGGGATGTGCGTGCGTTCCTCGCATCACGTCGCAGGGACGGGTTGGCAGACGCGTCCATTGCCCGGCTACTGTCCGCCATCAAAGCGCTGTATCGCTGGCTTGATCGCGCCCATGGACTGCCGAACGCCGAAATCGACTATCTACGGGGCCCGAAGCGCTCGGCCCGCCTACCGCGCCCGGTCTCAGTCGAAGCAGCAAAAGACATGATCGAAACCGCAGAAGATGATCCAGACAAAGCCCCCTGGGTCGGTGCGCGGGATGCGGCGATCCTGTCTCTCTTATACGGAGCGGGTCTCCGAATATCGGAAGCGCTTGGCCTGACGGGCGCGGCCCTGCCCCTCGGCGACCAACTCCGGATCATAGGCAAAGGCGGAAAAGTTCGGATATTGCCGATTATCCCCGCCGTCCAAGACGCCGTCGCTGAGTATCACCGGCTATGCCCTTATGAGCTGAAATCGAAAGACGCGCTGTTTCGAGGGGTCAAAGGCGGACCGCTCAACCCCCGCCTCGTTCAGGGCCTTGTCCAGAATCTACGGGGCCAACTCGGCCTGCCGGACACGGCAACCCCTCATGCTCTGCGCCACTCTTTTGCAACCCACCTGCTGACCAACGGCGCAGACCTTCGGGCGATACAGACACTGCTCGGTCACACCTCGCTATCGACCACACAGATCTATACCGGCGTAGATGCCGCTCGACTGAAAGACGTCCACGCCGCAGCGCACCCTCGGGGATGAGACTATCGCTTCGGCCACAACCAAGTCGGCGTTTCGCTGGTCTCGGCAAAGGTCTCACCTGTCTCTTTGTAAAGCTCGATTAGCTCAGCGTCGCAGCCCATGAGACTCGTGACCAAGCCGTGATTATGGGACACAACGATGATCTGGCTGTCCTGGGAGGCACGGGCGATCAGTCCCGCCAGGGCTGGCATCAAAGAGTTATGAAGGCTCGCTTCCGGTTCGTTGAGCACGATCAGCGGTGGAGGGCGTGGGGTCAGTAACGCTGTCGCAAGCAGAATGAACCGCAACGTCCCGTCGGAAAGTTCAGCCGCACCAAGGGGCCGGAGCATACCCGTTTGCCGCATTTGAAGCTGAAAAAGACCGCCCTCCGATGAGACGCCAAGACTTGAACCGGGAAATGCGTCGTCGATGGCTGTTTCCAGGGCATGTGAGTCCCCGATCTCAAATATCGTCTGAACAGCCGCGGCAACATCCTCACCGCCTGGAGACATGGATACAGTCCGTGTACCGATCTGCGGACGACGCGCCGGAGCATCTTGGTCGGTACGGATCTGGTCATAGAACCGCCAGGCGGACAGCCGACGGCGCAAATGTCCGAGCTCCCACGGCGCATCGGGCCCGGAAACATGGCGCACCATGGAGTCATAGGGTGCAAAACTGGTTTCGAGCTGCACCATCTCATGGGCGCTGTTTTTCGCTTGAATGCCAGGGCCTCGCCTGTCGGCGATGATCTTCGATGGGGTTGGCTTGTCCCCGTGCCAGATCAACTCGCGCTTGATTTCAGGATCTCCCGAGAACAAGGACCGGCCATTCGTTGGAAGCCCAAGCTCTATACTGTAGGAGAGATCATCATCCTGAAATCCGAGTTGGAGCGCGATAGGCCCTTTTCGCACTGTACCTTGAACCGGCACATCACCAGCCCGCATCCCGCGCGAGATCTTCTCCGGTCCGGCCCAGCGAGCACGCTCAAACCCGCCCTCCATTGCAAGCGAGCGAATGGCGCGGTCGTCGGCAATATCTGCTAGCAGTCGCAGGGAGCGGTAGATGCTGGACTTTCCAGTGCCATTCCCGCCCGTGACCACGGTGAGCTGGCCAAGGGGCAATACGATCTTCCGTAGAGACCGATAGCCCGCAATGGCGACCTTCGTGATCATCGACGGATACGGGCTTATGCCTTCCAGTGCTGGTCAGACCAGGCCGCCATGCGCTCCATGGCACGGTGAGCGTCGGACAACATCGGATGGAAGAAGTGGAAGACGTGGATCATGCCCGGCCAGATTTCCAGGGTGACATCGACTTTCGCCGCGCCGGCCCGTTCGGCAAGTGTTGTGGAGTCCGACAGGAGGGCCTCTTCTGAACCAACCTGGATCAGCGTCGGCGGCAGGCCAGAGAGATCGGCATGGATCGGCGAGGCAATCGGGTCTGCTGCATCGCCTCCATTCAGATAGGTGGCGGCCATTTCACTGAGGCCTTCCTGGGTGATCATCGGGTCGCGGCCCTCCATGATGGAGAAGGCCCAGCCATCGCAGGCCATATTCACCCAGGGGGAAATTGGTAAGAGCGCAGCGGGCATAGCGAGGCCGGCCTCTCTTATCTTCAAGGCTGTGGCCATGGTGAGACCACCGCCAGCGCTGTCTCCGGAAATCAAAATATTTGCTGGATCCAGCCCGGACTCCAGCAGGGCTCTATACGATGCGAGGCCATCTGTCGGGGCGGCCGGATAAGGTGCCTCGGGTGCAAGGCGATAATCCATGGAGTAGGCCGTGGCTTTCAGCTTAGTTGCGATTTCAGAGACCATGGAGCGGTGACTGAGTGGTGAGCCAATCAGATAGCCACCGCCGTGAAAATACAGAAGTGTGCGATCAGAAACTGTTTCCGCGGGCGTGATCTTAAGGCCTGGTACGCCGCCTAGCTCGACCTCCTCCGATGTCGCGCCATCGGCCATCGGCGTCGCCTGCCCCGCTGCGGCATAGCCGTCGCGCATCGTCTCAATCGATGGGTCATCACCGAAAGCCTCATTCATCTGCGCCAGCATTGCCAGCACCATATCCATTTCTGTCTGCGAATCTGCCATTGGCCCAGCTCCCTTATGTGATCTTTCGCTTCGACTTTAGCGATTACAGCCTGACCGTCCACCGACAAGGGAGCCGTTTACGGGCTGATCATTCTGACTTGCCGGTAACCGCGCCCCGTCATCCGGGCGGGCTCGGCAATGCGCCATCCCAGCGACTCATAGGCGGCGCGCCCACCGCTATTGCCTTCGTCAACATCGAGCACCAGAGGTTGCCCCGAGGCCTCACGCGCCAGGGCAAGAAACGCAGATCCAATGCCGCACAAGCGCCAATCAAGATCGACAAAGAGATGCGAAACATATCCCGTCGACAGATCCGCCACCATAAAGCCGACGACCCCGGCTTGTGCCTCAGAGGCAATAAGAACATCTGAGTTCACAGCAGATTGGAACAGATGCGCCCGTTCCTTCGCAAAGGATTCCCGCCAGGGAAATTCTGCAAGGCAGGTCTCAAACACGCCCAGCGCTTGCCCGACATCGCCCTGCATAAGCGGTCGGATAACCCAGCCCGCATTTGGATGATGGGCGTAAACCGTTTCCATTTGGCACTCCCTGTTCGAGCGCTGGAGTCTCGCAGACTACATCTGCATCGTCCAGCCCTCGACACCCATGGCCGCCTGACGAATCGCCTCAGACATGGTCGGGTGAGCATGACAGGTGCGGGCAATATCCTCAGACGCCGCACCGAACTCCATGGCAACGCAGATCTCGCCGATCATTTCACCGACACCAACGCCCATCATATGGGCCCCAAGAATGCGGTCTGTCGCGGCGTCTGCGAGGATCTTCACAAACCCGTCGGTCTCGTGATTCGTCCGCGCCCGGGAGTTTGCCATAAAGGGAAACTTGCCGGCCTTATAGGCGATGCCCGCGTCTTTCAGCTGATCCTCGGTTTTGCCCACCCAGGCAATTTCTGGATTTGTATAAACGACGGACGGAACGAGATCATAATCGACGTGCCCAGCCTTGCCAGCGATCAGCTCCGCAACGGCAGCGCCATCATCTTCAGCCTTGTGCGCAAGCATGGGTCCATCAATACAGTCGCCAATCGCCCAAACACCTGGGGCAACCTTAAAGTGTTCTGGGGTCTGAACGACGCCGCGTCGATCAACCGTGCCTCCAATCGACTCAAGGCCTAACCCGTCCGTATACGGTCGGCGCCCGACCGATACGATGACAATATCGGCGTCTAATGTTTCGGCGGCACCACCTTTTGCAGGCTCCATGGTCAGTCTCAAACTCGATGCCTGTTTCTCTACGCCAGTTACCTTTTGGCCAAGCCGAAAATCGAGGCCCTGCTTCTTGAAGAGACGTTGCGCTTGTTTGGCGATCTCCGCATCGGCTCCCGGCAGGATGCGATCAAGATATTCAACAACGGTGACCTCTGACCCGAGGCGCGACCAAACAGACCCCATTTCCAACCCAATGACGCCGGCACCGATAAGTATCAATTTCTTGGGCAGTGATTTGAGGGACAAAGCCCCGGTATTGGTGACAACGCGCTCTTCATCAATCTCAATTCCCGGAAGCGGCGTTGGCTCAGACCCCGTCGCGATAACAATGTTCTTCGCGGCAAGCTGTGTTGTGGCACCGTCAGCACCGACAACCTCAACCGCGCCCGGACCTGTGATCCGGCCCTTACCATTGTAGACCGTGACTTTGTTCTTCTTCATCAGAAAGGCAACGCCATCGGTGAGACCCTTCACGGCGTCGGCCTTCTGGTTCATCATCGCATCAAGATCGAGTTCGAGCTTGCCGGTTTTAATGCCCATACCGGCGAAATCCGTCTTCGCAGCCGCATAAAACTCAGAGGCGTGAAGCAGGGCTTTCGACGGAATACACCCGACATTGAGGCAAGTGCCGCCAAGCGTCTCCCGCATTTCGATAATCGCGGTGTTCAAGCCCAGCTGTCCACAGCGGATCGCGCAATTGTAGCCGCCGGGTCCAGCGCCAATGATGACGACGTCATAAGTCTCTGACATGGGAAAATTGCCTGTCTTTCTAGGTCTTTGAAAATCGGCGCGAGCCTATAGCGTCGACAGGCGAAATCAACGGGCTGTCGTAGAATTTATCGGTTCGCAGCAATGTGTCCGCGCGCAGCGATCATGCCCATCCACAAAGCGGATATGCCAAACAGCAATATGGCGTCATCCTGCCAAAGCGACACATCAGCCGCCGAAACCAGAAGATAAACCAACAGCGCCATAACCAATGAGGCAAGACCGCCGATCCATGACCCAAGCCTTAGATTGAACAAGCCGACAAGGCCGGTGAGAAACACAAAGCCCGCAATAACACAGCGCGCGACAAACTCCGGCGTAAACGTATCCGCCGTGCTGAACCCTCGCGCCGTCGAGGCAGAAATATAGGCGTTTGCATTCCACAGCAGCCAAACCCCAAGCAGTCCAAACGCTACAGCGCACAGTCGACCTTGAATCATATCATTCGCCCCTAGGATCGTTTCGCCTGTCTCAGTTCAAGCGTTCGATCAAAAAATCTAGAGCCGCGCGGCGGCCCGTGCAAGCTGCCGGCGACCATGGGCCGCAAAACTCGCCCTCTGCCGGGCAATAGCTGCTGGAACAGGTCGGCGGCGCACCACGCTTTTCGTTGCGGGTTCAGTATCAGCATGAGCCGCAACGCTTGCCACCGCTGGCACCCGCACAATCGCCGTATCCAAGATCAGTGGGGCTTCGGGCTCAGGCGCACGCCACCGCAACTGCCATATCATCAACAGAATGAGCACGGTAACAGCCGCAGCCCCCATCATCACCGTCTCGAACAGACTAGGGTGCCCCCACCAGCCCGGTTGGAAATCAAAAATCAGAAATGGCGGAAATCCCAGCGTAACGCCAAACAGAAAGGCTAGAATAGACCCCCTGCCGCGGCGTTGAAGTTGCGTCGATGAGGCATAGAAGCAAATGGCAGACAGAAAATACGGCGTTCCATAGACAAGGCCAATTTCGCGCCAGCTGATCGCCGTATGAATTTCGGTGATCGGATTGCCCGTATACGCAAATGCCGCCCCTATCATGAGAAGCGATGGCCAGCGCAAGGCAGCCAAAGCCACGAAGGCGAAGCCAATAGCGTAGATGGCAATCAAGAAGGCTACACTCTGCCGGTACATTCAGCGAGATTACGCTGTTTACCTTTATGCGCCGTGAAACGGCTCTTCAGGATTTGTTGTAAATTGCGCCGACATGACCTGACCGGAGGCTGGCTCCCCTGTGATATGACTCTTGACGAAGATACGCTACATTTGTAGCGTATCAATTACGGAGGCCGCTCATGACAGACCCAACTGCTACAGAACTTGAAATCCTAAAACACCTCTGGAGCCATGGAGATCAAAGCGCGCGGGAGGTGCACGAAGGCGTCGGCCCAAAGTTCGGCTGGAAACCCTCAACAACGCGCACGCTGATTGCGCGCATGGAAGCCAAGGGCTGGCTGATCCGCAAAGATATGCACGGACTGGCGATCTATGAGGCAAATCTGGATCGTGTGGAGACGCTCGGCGGCATCGTCCGAACACTTGCGCGAAAGGTGCTCAATATGGATGGGCCGCTTCCCGCCTCTTTGTTCGCCGACAGTCCGCATTTGAGCGACGGTGAGCTCGATGCCCTCGACGCCATTATCAACGCCGCAGAGGAGAGAAAACAGAAATGACACTGCTCACTTTTGTCGGCTGCTCAGTCCTCTGGACCGGTCTCCTCGCTGGCCTGACAGAGCTTCTAACACGGAGAAACATGACGGCTTATGCCGCCCAGGCGCTCTGGCGTATTTGCGCTGTTCTGATGGTGGTGCCCTGGCTTGTTTCTGCTGTCGCTCTGGGATGGCCTGAATCGATTCCGACCTTTTCTGTTCCCATACCTTGGCCAGATATGCCGGATTTTGCGGCCACAGGAGCAACAAATGAGGCGGCGACCGGAACATTGTCTCTGGTCGAAGACACGGCGATCAGCGATTGGATCACGCCACTTGTCTCAGCCCTGCTCATAGCGGGTTGGATAGCAAGGGCAATGGCCGGCGCGGCGAGCCATCTATGGCTAAATCGGCTGCAAAGACAAAGCGCACCTCTGACCGACCATGATGTCCGCCGAGCCGTAGCAGACGCCGCCAAAGCGGTCGGATTGGCCACGCCGCCAAATCTAAGACACCTGGAAACCAATCACTCGCCATTTGTGAGCGGCCTGACACAGCCAACGCTCTACATGTCCACGTCGAGCCTGGCGCAAAGCGGACGGACCGAGGTGCTCATCCATGAGTGTGTTCACATCGCCCGCGGCGATCTCGTGACACGCCCGCTGGAGCGTCTGGTCGCGGACATCATCTGGTTCTCGCCCTTTGCTTGGATCGCGCGCCGGCGTCTGGATGATTGGCGCGAAGCGGTCTGCGACGCGGCGAGCGTCCGACTAACCGGCGATCCCTCAGGATATGCGCGGGCTCTCATTGAGACGGCGCGCGCATGCCAACCGACTGCGTTGATGCCCGTCGCGGCGCTTTTTTCCAACCCGAAAAGGACCCTCACCATGCGCATCAACGCCCTGATCGCCCCGCCAGACTCGGCAAAATCCTGGAACAGATTCGCAGGTGGCTTGGGACTTCTGGCAATCACCGCTCCGCTGGCTTTCGCACAGAACATTGCCGACCAAGCTGGCTCGCCCCCCAATGAGACCGTGTTTGCAGCAGCCATTATTGATCATCCCGATGCCAAGATCACAAGTTCATTCGGCGAGCGTACCCATCCGATCACAAGAAAATTGGCGTTCCATTCAGGCACCGACATCGGGGCACCGTTCGGCACCAAAATCCTGATCCCCGCCGCCGGTGAGGTCATTACCACAGGCGAACGCCGCGGTTACGGACTCATCGTGGAAGTGGAATTGGACGGCAGCAAGGATCGCCTGAGATTTGCGCAGCTGCGATCCTATAGCGTGAAAGTCGGCGATCGATTGACGGCTGGAGACAGTATCGGAGAGGTCGGTGCATCGGGCCGTGCCACTGGCCCACATCTTCACATTGAATATCTCGACCGATCTAACGGAAACCAGGCCAGCAATCCGGAAACCATTGAAGGGCTTGAACTTATCGCAGGGGAATAGTCGTTCCAGGCGTCGGATTTTAGACCGGGTCTCGCGGAATCGAGCCCCGGTCTTTTCAGTTCACCAGTGACCATAGCTGACAAAGTGTTGGGCGATTCTTCGTTCAACTGCCCGTGCTTTGTTCAGGGTTCAGGCAAAGCCAGTCGGGCATGCCCCTCCCGCGTGAGCGAAGAACGCCAATGGGCCATGTTTTCGCCAGCTCGGGCCGGCGGGGTTGCTGCGCCCACAGAGAAGGGAATGTGAAGGGATGGGAATAAGACCTAAAACCTTGTTTCGTTTTAGCGGGCTGGGCTTGGCAACGCTCGCAGCATTGAATGCAAGCGCCTGGGCACAGGATGCAAGCGTTGAAGAACGACTGGCGGCTTTGGAGGCGCAGGCTTCTGGCTATGTCGACAACAGCTATCTGTTTTTGATTGGCGGTTTGATCGTTATGTTCATGGCAGCTGGCTTCTGCTGCCTCGAAGCAGGACTCGTTCGCTCAAAGAACGCTGCCATGCAGTCCATGAAGAATGTCGCGCTCTTCTCCGTCGCTGGCCTGATGTTCTGGCTCGTCGGTTATAATATGGCTTACCCAAGCACGACAGCCCTTGGGGGACTGGTCGGCATTCCAGCTTTCATCTGGGCTCCTGAAGAATCACTCGACACCGGTTATGCTGCAAGTTCCGACTGGTTCTTCCAAATGGTGTTTGTGGCGACGGCTGCGTCAATCGTTTCCGGGACCGTGGCCGAGCGCGTAAAACTCTGGTCGTTCTTGGCCTTTACGGCGGTTTTGACAGCGTTTATTTATCCTATCGTCGCCAGCTGGGAATGGGGCGGCGGCTACCTCGACAGCGTTTGGGGCTTCTCTGACTTTGCAGGGTCAACGCTGGTGCACTCCACCGGGGGTTGGGCGGCACTTGTCGGGGCCATCGTGATTGGCCCAAGGGCTGGAAAATACTTCGGCAAGCAGATTAATCCGATGCCCGGATCAAACATTCCGCTTGCCGCGCTTGGCACGTTCATCCTTTGGTTTGGTTGGTTCGGCTTCAATGGTGCTTCACAGCTTGCTGCTGGAACCTTCGACGACATCAATGCCGTATCCAAGATCTTCGCCAACACGAATATGGCCGCTGTCGGCGGTGTCCTCGCCGCGATGATCCTGACAAGCGTTCTATATGGAGGCAAAGTCGACGCAACCATGGCCTTCAACGGTGCCATTGGTGGGCTGGTTTCCATTACGGCTGAACCACTCGCACCAAGCATGGGCGCATCCGTCCTCATCGGCGGTGTTGGCGGTATCCTCGTCGTTCTGACCGTTCCGCTGCTCGACAAGTTCAAGATCGATGACGTGGTCGGCGCGATCCCGGCTCACCTAGTCTGTGGCATCTGGGGAACGCTGATCGTAGCGGCGTCTTACGGACACAACATCATGCCAAATGAAGCCGGTGACCCAAGCTATGTTGGCCAACTCGTCGGCATTGCGCTTACAGGTGTTGTCGTGTCTGTCCTGTCATTCATCGTCTGGACGGCGCTCAAAGCGACCGTTGGGGTACGCATCACCGAAGAAGAAGAATTGGAAGGTCTCGACAAGACGGAAGTTGGTCTCGAAGCCTATCCGGAGTTCGCAAGCTAGAAGCGTCGCTTCTGGTCCTCCTGTGCGAAGCGCCCCGGTCAACTGATCGGGGCGTTTTGTTTGCGCGTAGACACCCAGTTTGACACCCACTTTTGGCGCGGTGGGTGTCTACAAGGCGCTTACCACTCCATGCCCATTGTCTTCTTCATCCAATCGGAAAACGTCGCCGGCTTTTCCATGGATTTCGGATCAAGCGTACCATAGGAAAACAGCGGCCCATCAGAGCGCTCCAGGCGCACGCCGCTAATGCGAGAGTTTTCCATACCCGACCAGTTCGCCTGATGACGCGGATCTACGATCAGCATAACGCGCTCGCCGCCGGTCCCTTCATCATCTCGCCCGAAGACAAGCCCATAGACCTTCTCGCGCCCCAAAAATCCGTAACTCACTGCCTGTGACTTCCCGTCGAGCAGCACTTCATCAGCAAAGAAACGACGCCGCCATTGAAGAACGTGCATCTTATCCTTGCTGACGATTTTGATATCCACCTCGTAACCGGTCAGCCGGACGATTTCGGCATACATGGGCTGTCCTCCAACTCTTATTGAATAACAATAATGTTGCAGGGGTATGTGTTCAAGTGGCGGGCACGTATTGCGCCGAGATCTCCGACCATGGAATCGGACTTGAAGGATCTTCCGACAGATCATTCAGGGCAAAGCCCCACCAGCCGACATCGTGCCACCGACCGAACTTGAAACCGACGCCCTGATAAATGCCGACGGGTTCGAAACCGCAGGCCTCATGAAGGCCGACGCTTGCGGCATTGGGCAGAACAATGCCGGCAAACGCCCGAACATAGCCTTGAGCCTTCAGAAGCGAGAACAATGTCTGATAGAGCATGCGGCCAACACCTGTCCCCCGCGCGCGAGCATCAACATATGCACTGACCTCGCAAGACCATTGATAGGCCACCCGTTTGCGATGGGGACAGCCATAGGCGTATCCAATCACGCCGGACGCATCCTCCATGACGAGCCATGGATGGGTTTGAGTGGTCTCTTCGACACGGCGCGTCATCTCCGACGCATCGGGAACATCTGTCTCAAAGGAGATGGCCGTGTCGGCAATGATAGGTCCGTAAATTCTCGCAAGCGCCGCACCATCCGATGGCGTCGCGAGCCGCACCCCCTCGGGAAAATCAGACAATGAAATGGGACGGCCAGCCATCTCGCCTAAAGCGATAGAGGCAATTCGAGATGCCGCTCATACATTTTATCGCGGTGCACCAACAGTACGGGATCGAGCGCAGCCCGCGTGGCATCGTCGAGACTCTCGAACGCGGCGCGCGTGGTCGGGTTCATGGCGCACTGCGCTTCGGGCAGGGGCGCGAACAGGGCTGTGACCGCGGCGCTATAGACATCGGCAGCGGTCGGGGTGGGTCCGATATAATACTCGCTGCCCGCGGCCTGCTGGGACTTAAGGCGGTTGGAGAACATATTGAGGAGCGCGATGGTGCGCGCCGATGCGGCCTCGCCCAGTTCGGCGGTGTGGCCATATTTGCCGGCAAGATAGTGGGCGACGCGCGTGTCAAATCCACCCTCCCCCGACAGCCCTATATGAACCTGTTGTAGTCGGCGGGACCAGGCGAGCCCCTGTTCGCCGAGGAGTTCGTGGCAATATCCAAACATGAGAGCGCGGCTCTCCGCATCGGCGGGGATCAGAGCCGGCTCCGGGGCCAGACGCTCAGCAAGGAGCAATATGTCGGCCCAGCCATTGCGGGGCGCTTCGTCATTATAGATGGCGACAGGGCCGCTTTGACTGCCAGCCCAGTCGGTCTGCGCCGGCTCATCATAGGCCAGGCGGACGGCGGACCAGTCTATGCCCTTGATGTGCAACACGCCTTTGGCGGCTTCGCCCCAGGGGCTTGGCACATTGCCGACCACGACCATACGAAGACCAGAACTCGCAATCGCGTCCTCGGTCGATACATAATTTACCGGCATTGACGCACCCTCCTCCGCTCACGCCTCAATCATCAGCCACTGGCGAGGCATCCATCAATTGCTGCATCAGGTAAGTGTATTCCAAGGCAACCCGCTTGGCGCGCTCGACCTGATTGGCAGCTGCCGAATGCCCGCCATCAATGTTCTCATAATAGAGAAACGGCTTGTCGCCTTCTTCAAACAACTTCGCCATTTTTCGGGCATGACCCGGATGGACACGGTCATCCTTTGTGGATGTCACAAAAAATGGCGTCGGATAGTCGGTCTCGCTTGAGAAGTTCTGATACGGAGAGATCGTTTCGAGAAACGCTCTCTCTTCAGGATCATCAGGCGATCCATACTCGTCAACCCATGACGCACCCGCAAGCAAGAGATGATAGCGCATCATATCGAGAAGTGGGACCTGGACGACGACGGCATTCCAGAGGTCTGGGCGCTGATTGAGCATCACCCCCATCAGAAGACCGCCATTGGACCCGCCCATGATGCCGAGCTTGTCCGGAGTCGTAATACCTTTGGCAATGAGATCTTCAGCGACAGAGATGAAGTCATCATAGATAATCTGGCGTTTGGTTTTGAGACCGGCCTGGTGCCAGTCCGGACCAAACTCACCGCCCCCGCGAATATTTGCGATGACATAGGCCCCACCCTTTTCCAACCAGAGTTTCCCCGTCACCGGAGCATAGTTGGGGGTCAGCGAGACTTGAAATCCACCATAACCATAAAGCACCGTCGGCGTCGTCCCGTCGAGCGGGACATCTTCCCGGTGGATGACAAAGTAGGGAATCTTGGTCCCGTCGGTCGAGGTCGACTCAAATTGTTGAACCGTCAAACCACTCGCATCGAACTTGGCTGGAACAGACTTCAGCGGTGTCATCTCGCCAGTTTCCGAATTGTACGACAGCAGCGAGGCCGGTGTCAGAAAATCCTCATAGTTGAAAAACGCGGTCGAGGTGCGGCTGCTGGCAAAGGCCAGATTAACCTGCCCTGACCCTGGCAGATCAACGGGGCTCATGGCCCACCCCGCATCGGTCCGGTCCAAACGCAGCACTTTACCGACGACATTGTCATTGATCGATATGAGCGCGGTGTCGCCCGATCTGGAGACGCCTTCAAAACTCTGTCGGGGGCCCGGCTGGAACACTGTTTCAACCGTCGGAAGCGCCCCGGTCTCCAACCAGGTATCGAAATCAAATGCCACAAGCGCACCGGACGGAAACTCGGTGTCGCCCTCCTGAGGGGCCCAGTCCTGCTGTAAAGCGACGAGCAACTGGCCTTGATAGATTGAACTCGGGCTCGACTTCGGCGGGACCGGCAGCTCTCTCAGCGCACCATCCTCGCCAATCAGGAAATACTTCGACGTAAAAAACGTATCCGCTTCGACCGCACCCGGCAGGCGGCGACCATCTTCCAGCTCAAGCGTGAATGGCCAGACGCCGACATCCGTCTTGTCACCTGAAACCAGAGCCTCCGCAGTTTCCAGCGGCGTCCCCCGGGTCCAACGTTTGACGATGGACGGATAGCCGGACTCCGTCAGGGTGGACCCATCGCCGCCCCAATCGGTGGCAATGAGAATCGTATCGGCATCGACCCAGGAGATCCCCTGTTTGGCTTCTGGCGTTTCAAATCCACCATCCACAAAACTCTTTGAGACGAGGTCGAATTCGCGATTGATCACCGCATCCTTGCCACCGTCAGACAGAGAGACAAGGCAACGCGTGACAGGCTCACCCTTGATATCGAGGCAATTGGATCCCTTGAAGACCCAGTTTTTACCTTCGGCCTCGGCGAGCGCATCGAAGTCCAGAACGGTTTCCCACTCCGGGCGCTCCGTCGCATAGCTTTCAAGCGAGGTGCGTCGCCAAAGCCCCCGCACATTCGTCTCGTCCTGCCAGAAATTGTAGACCTGCCCGTTCCGGATCGCACCATATGGGATACGATCGTCGGCGTTGACAATATCAAGGGCATCGGTTTGCAGATCTTCAAATCGAGGATCGGCCTGCAGAAGATCAAGCGATCGATCATTTTGTGACCGCACCCAGTCAAGCGCATCTTCGCCTTCCACCTCCTCAAGCCAAAGATAAGGGTCTTCGATCACCGCGGTTTCCAAGGGCGTCTCCTCTGCCGTCTCATCCGGCTGGGCATTAGCCTGCCCTGCCAGAAGTGCAAGGGAAATTGCGGCGAGTAAGCATCTGCGCATGGGGTCTGCTCCTGATCACTATTTTTGTATGTGAGATGGAAATGACGAGGGGCGCAAGTCTCAATCAGCCGACTTTTTGCGATTTATATTGCCTTGCCGAATGATCGGCATTAGCGGGTAGCGCATGAACATATTGGTTCTTTGCACCGGCAATTCAGCTCGATCCATCATCGGTGAAGCGCTTGTCTCGACCTTACCGGGATTTCGAGGCTTTTCAGCGGGCTCTACCCCGAAAGACACGCCCCACCCCATGGCCTTGTCCGTGCTCAAGGCAAAGGGGCACGACATTTCGGGTTTTAGATCAAAGTCCTGGGACGAGTTTGGCGGTGACAATGCCCCGCACATGGATGTCATCATTACGGTTTGTGACAATGCCGCAGGGGAGACATGTCCCTGGTGGCCAGGCCATCCCGTACAAGTTCATTGGGGACTACCAGACCCAGCCGCTGTCGAAGAAATGAATTTCCAACGCGCCGCCTTCGAGGACACCTATGCGGCCCTTAAGTCCCGCTTCGCAAAGCTGGCGGCCCTTCCGCTGGCAGACATGGACGAGAGCGCCCGGCGGGACGCGATTCAGGCAATTCACGGCAAAAACTGAATACGAAGGGACCGGATTTACCCGATCCCAGCTCGCAAAAAATCATGCATATGGACAACGCCAATGGGGCGACCATCATCCATGACCACAATCTGGGTGATGCAACGATCGTTCATCAGGGACAGCGTTTCCTGAACCTTTGCATCCGGCGTAATCGTGATGGGATCTCGGGTCATTACCTCATCCACAAGATCAACATGCCGGCCCTCGGTGACAAGGCGACGAATATCCCCGTCCGTGACGATACCGGCGAGCTGTCCCTCAAGCCCCTCGACATAGACACACCCAAGACCTGTCTCGGACATGATTTCCAAGGCATCTGTAAGCGAGGTGCCCATCGCGACTTTCGGGGCGCGTCGTGTGTGATCCATAAGGTCCCCAACGGTTCTCAAGCGCGCCCCAAGCTGTCCGCCCGGATGAAACCTCTTGAAATCCGCCGCGGTAAAACCGCGTCGCTCCAACAACGCAACGGCGACGGCATCTCCGAGCGCCATCATAAGGGTGGTCGATGTGGTCGGTGCCCGTGTCGCCTCACAGGCCTCCTCAACATCTGGCAAGACGAGCGCATAGCTGGCACGTCTGGCCAGCGTGCTGCCAGCAACCCCGGTCATCGCGATAAGCACAAGGCCTTCAGCTTCAGCATGGGCCACAAGATCGCCGAGTTCACCGGTCTCACCCGATCGCGATAATGCAAGAACGATATCACCGGGCTTGACCATGCCGAGATCACCATGGCTCGCCTCTCCCGGATGAACATAAATGGCAGGTGTGCCAGTCGACGCCAGCGTCGCCGCGATTTTGCGCGCCACATGGCCGGACTTTCCCATACCGGACACGATGACACGCCCCTGCACATGAAGAAGCGCCTCAACCGCCGCAACAAAGCGCTCGTCCAAACTGGCCGACAATATCGTGAGTGCATCGGATTCCTCCGAAATGACCCGCCGTCCAGCACGGAGTATCTCGTCCGCCTCGCCCATGACTTCGCTTTTGAACGCCATCCTTATCGCGCCGCCTGTCGCCACAAAGAGAGATTTACCAAGGTCAGGCTCTCGATTTCAATACTCGCCCCACCGGATCCAATAACAGGCCGGATCCCGATGAAGTCAAACCCCTGATTGAACTCCGCGACCGGTACGTTGAAATTGAAGGCAAAATTGGAGAATTGCTCAGTGAGTTCAAATCTCTGCCAGCGGGTGCGCCCCTCGGGCCCAGCCATATAGGCCACTTCCAACGCGTCGGCGCCATCGACACCTGGCGACCGCGCCCTCACATTCACCCGAACCTGACGGCCGGAAAAAGCGGTTTCGAGATCTGGAGCCAGTCTGAAATGCGGGCCTGCATCAGGTGATCCGGGAAATTCCTCGCCCGTCGCGCGGATCAGAAGTGTGGTTCGGGTCTCCGACCCGCTGAGATATCGAACGGCGTCTTCACCCGCATCAAACCGATAGAGATCATCGCCATCAACCCGGATAATACGATAATCTGTATCGGCACCACTGACCGAGCCTGTCGGCAGATTGTTCCCAGGGGTCCGCAACGCCAGTCCAACGAGCATGACCGCTAGGCAGATAACCAATGGGAAAAATATGTAGTCTTTCAATCGCTATGGGCCTTGATTCGTCTTCTGCGGGTCAAGAGGCTTTCAATTTATCTAGCGCCTGTTAGCAGGGGATTGAAGACTTGAGGCCAGTTGTCAATTGGGGGAACATTTGAATATCCACTCAGCCCTGCAAAGGCGCGCTCGCGAAGCGAAGAGCTGGCTATTCGAAGCGAGCTTCCCCCTATGGAGCCGCGAAGGGGTCGCAGGGTCCACCTTTGCAGAAGCACTCGATTTCGGACATTCGCAATTGGACGCGGACACCAGCCGGGTACGCGTGCAAGCCCGCCAGACCTATGTGTTCGCCACAGCTGCTGCGCGCGGATGGCAACCGGAGGAGGCCCGCGACCTGATCGAGCTTGGTCTTGACGCCCTGCGCAAGCACTGCCGCCGCCCCGATGGCTTGTTCGGACGCAGGCTCTACGTTGACGGGCGAGGCCTGGCCGATGACACCGCAGATCTCTACGATACCGCTTTCGCGCTTTTGGCGTTTGCGACATCAGCAAGGATTGAGGGCGAAATGCCGATCCTGATTGCGCTACCGCAGGCGATCAAGTCGGAGCTTTCACACCCCGCGGGCGGGTTCCGCGAGTCGCTTCCGCCCCCCGAGTTTCGTCTTCAGAACCCTCATATGCATCTCTTCGAGGCCTTGTTGGCACTAAACAAAGTCAGGGCACATCAAGAGCACCAGGAGATGACAGACCACGTGCTTGGTTTATGCCGCGACCATTTCATCGATAGCAAGACCGGCACGCTTGGCGAACGGTTCCATCAGAATTGGTCCACCCCGAGCAGCGACGCAGGAGACCTGGTCGAGCCCGGCCATCACTTCGAATGGGTTTGGCTGCTCGACCAATACGCCAAGATGAAGCACGAGCCTCGCCCTCCTGAAGCGCAGCGCCTCTATGAGTTTGGACTCTCCACGCTTGATGCGGAAGGCCGGGCGGTTCAGGAGGTTACGCGCAAGGGCGCGCCCCATGACAAGTCACGGCGAACCTGGCCCCAAACGGAAGCTTTGAAAGCACATCTCGCCATGTGGCAGAGCGGTGACGACACTGCCGGCCAGCACGCCATCGATAGTTTTGACATCCTCATGGATGAGTATCTGACCCCTGAGGGCGGCTGGGTCGACCATTATTCTGCAAATGGAGATGTTCTCGCTCAGAACATTCCAGCCTCTACGCTCTACCATATTGTGTTGGCATTCGATTATCTGATGGACGTGGCCGAGGCTTGATCTTCGCCGAGGGCCGGTCCACAAGCCGGTCGATCGCATTGCAGAAGATTTAAGGGATCGCCCTATGCCGACACTCGCGCTTCTTCGCCACGGGCAAAGTCAATGGAACCTTGAAAACCGGTTCACCGGGTGGTGGGACGTTGATTTGACCGACAAGGGAGAGGTCGAAGCGCAAAGCGCCGGCGCTCTTCTAAAGGAAAGCGGAACGGAATTCGATGCCGCATTTGTCAGCGTCCAGACAAGGGCCATCCGCACCCTGTGGATGGCCCTGCACGCTATGGACCGGTGTTGGCTGCCCGTTACCCGGAACTGGCATTTGAATGAACGCCACTATGGCGGCTTGACGGGCCTGGACAAGGCAGAAACGGCCGCAAAGCATGGCGATGACCAGGTTCATATCTGGCGGCGCTCCTATGACACCCCGCCGCCGCCCATAGAACAGGGATCGGAGTATGATCCCTCGGTCGACCCCCGCTATCACGGGCTGAATGTGCCGATGACGGAAAGTCTGAAACTGACGCTCGACCGGGTCCTGCCATATTGGAAGGCCGAGATAGAGCCAGAACTGCGCGCCGGTAAAAACCTTCTTATCGCCGCGCATGGCAACTCGCTCCGCGCACTGGTGAAGCACCTGTTTCTGGTTCCAGACGACACCATCACCGGCGTCGAAATTCCAACGGGAAATCCCCTGCTTATTGAGTTGAATGAGCACATGGCCCCCAGCGCGGCGAGGTATCTTGATCACGATCGCGCACGCGAACTGCCCGAACTGCCATAGCCCTGACAAATGAAGACCGAGAACCAGATCCTGAGATGTGTTGCGCCGGATGCGATTGGTATCATGGCAGCGGTCACCGGCTTTATCGCCGAACAGGGGCTCAACATTGTCGAGAGTCATGATTTCGGAGACGAGGGCTCGAGGCAATTCTTCATCCGAGCGGAAGTCTCGAGCGGAACGACCAAGATGGATGCCGACCGCTTCAAAGCCAACTTTGACCCCATCGCACGCGCGCTCTCCATGGATTGGTCGCTTCAATCAAAGGCGTACAGGCCGAGAGTATTGATCCTCGTCTCCAAAGCGGACCATTGTTTGAACGATCTCCTCTACCGGCATATGCGAGGCCGGCTGGCAATCGAGGTTGCAGCCATCGTTTCAAATCACAGGGATGCCAAATGGCATGCCGATCGTCACGATCTCCCCTTCGTCCACATCCCCGTGACGCCGAACAGCAAACCCGACGCCGAGGCCCGGTTGCGAGAGGTAATCGCCGACAAGCAAACGGACTTCGTGGTGCTTGCCCGCTACATGCAAGTCCTGTCGGATGGATTGAGCCGGGATCTTTCGGGGCGGTGCATCAACATTCACCATTCCTTCCTGCCGAGCTTCAAGGGCGCAAAGCCCTATCACCAGGCCCATGCGCGCGGCGTCAAACTGATCGGTGCTTCGGCACACTATGTGACAGCGGACCTGGATGAGGGCCCGATTATCACCCAAGATGTGGCACCGGTGGATCATCGCGCAACGCCGAAAAAGATGATTGCGCTTGGCCGGGACATCGAGGCGCGGACCCTCGCACGGGCCGTCGCCGCCCACGCCGAGGGGCGGATCTTCCTGAACGGACAAAGAACGGTGGTATTCGAATGACACCCGAAGAGGACCGCATATATATGGCGCGCGCCATAGCCCTTGCACATATGCAAGCCGGCCGAACCGGTCATAATCCGGCCGTCGGGTGCGTCATCATTGATGCCACAGGCGCAAAAATCTCCGAGGGAGCCACGGGGGATGGCGGAAAAGACCACGCCGAAGCGCTCGCTTTGTTGTCCTTGGACCGGGGTGCAGCAAGCGGCGGAACGGTTTATGTGACACTGGAACCTTGCCGCGAGCGATCTGCCGGTGGGACATCGTGTTCAGAATTGTTGCTGGAGGCCGGTATTGACCGCCTCGTCTGCGCCATCGCCGACGCGCATCCAAACGGTGCGGGTGGCTTTGACCGGCTGCGAGAAGCAGGCGTCACTGTCGAGGTCGGGCTTATGGCGACTGAAGCCGAAATGATGTACCGGGACTTCTTCGCCAGCACTTGAGCCCGCTGCCCCCTATGAAGACGGCGTGGCCTTTGATGATGACCATCGCGACGCGAGGACTTTGCCATAAGCGTTCAATGGTGTCTCAAGATAGCGGTAATTCAGGTGCGCGAAAACGGTCATGAGGGCGATTGAAATAATAAGCGTCGTGAGACGACCAACGCCGAGGCTAGCATCATAAATGCCAAGGCGAGTAACGATTTCGATCGTAAGGTAAATGGATGGAAAATGGCATAAATACAGGGCGTAGGAGCGCGCACCGATCCACTTGAACACTCTCTGCAGTCTTCCCTCAGCCATGACATAACTCCGATCAAAGCTGGCCAAAAAGACGATCGCCATGCCAAAGCAAGCAACCAAATTGCTGCCACGGGAAGCAGATGTTCCAAACAACTCCATAAAGGCCGGAGAACTCGCTCCGAGCATCAACGCCATCAAAAGGCTGAGCGCGAACCAACGAACGCTCCTGAACCTCATAATCCGAGGCTCGAGAAACTGATAAAAGGCAGATGTCTGAGCAATTGCCAACAAGACCCCGAAAGCTAATCCTTCGGACCGAAACAATATCTGCAAAAAATTCCGCTCCACCAAGAACTGCAGTGCAATGATGGCAGACAATGCCGCAGCCAAGGGTATCTTCTTTCGAAAGAAAAGAACCGCGATAGGCAGAACAAAATAGAATTGTTCTTCGAGCGACAGGCTCCAATATATGGCACCGGCACCCATCTCCCCCCAATTTGTTGCGAGGCGATAATTGGCAAAGTGCAAGACAACGCTCAGTGCCGACCACAAATTTGCTTCAACTGATCGCCAAAGAGGCAGATTCTGAAAAATTGCCGAGGCACAGACAATCACAGCCATCCAGAACCAAGCCGATGGAAATAAGCGGAACGCCCGCCTTAGCCAGAAAAGTAGAACAGTCCGGATCTTTTCGCGCCCGCCACTGGCAAAATAGAGCGTGGGCAATAATGAGCGTCCAATAACATAACCTGAAATCACGAAGAACAAATCGACCCCAACACCTGGACGCACCCAGTGCACGACACTTTGGGGAATAATTGGTCCAACCCATGGCATTGAGTGCAAGTGCCATATCAAGACCCACAAAATGGCAATCCCGCGCAAAACCTGGATATCGTCGATACGATTCTGAACGAAATTGTCCGGCATGGTCATCGCACTTGTTTGCATTCGAAATAAATGATCAGACACCTGTGCAAACCGAACTCAAGCGTTCCTGGGCAAGCATCGAACAATATCACTGTCTAAGATCAATCAACCCAAATCTCTGCTGCAAGATTGATACGCGCCTGCGTGCTTTCTGGGACCGCATCCAGGGACTTGAGCCGAGCCAAAGGTTTTGAAAGCCCGCGGCGATTGGCAATTTGTACGGCGATCCCAGGACGCGCATTGAGTTCGAGCAAGGTCGGCCCGCGATCTTCATCGATGACGATATCCACACCAACATATCCAAGCGGCACAGCCGTCGCGACATTGGCCGCAAGCTCAAGAACCGCGTCCCAATTCGGCAATTGAAGACCGGTAAGATCGGTCAAGAAATCCGGATGCTGGAGGATTGTTTGATTATGCTGCACGGCATGTGTGGTTCGACCTGTCGGCAGATCGATGCCGACCCCGACACCGCCTGTGTGCAGGTTTGCTTTCCCATCAGATTCAGAGGTCGGAAGTCGAAGCATCGCCATGACCGGAATACCGCGAAAGACGATCACCCGAACATCTGGAACGCCCGAAAAGGCAAGCGTTTTGAAAATGGAGTGAGGATGAAGGCGCTCCTCTATGATCGCAATGTCCGACCCATCTCCTCCGAGAGAATACATCCCTGATAGAATATTATTGACGTGGAATTTAACCTCAGCCCAGGTCATGCGCTTGCCCGATGCCTTGCGAAGACCCTTCTCATCGGTGCCATCGGCAACAATAATTCCGCCGCCACCAGAGCCTCGGGCCGGCTTGATGACAAAATCGCTCACCCCTTTCAGCATGTCCGGCAATGACTTCACCTGACCGGTATAGTCGATCCGATTGATCAGTTTTGGAACGGAAACCCCGGCCTTTTGAGCCAGCGCCTTGGTGGTGAGTTTGTCGTCAACGAGCTTATAGTATCGACGGTCATTAAACGGGGCGACATAATCTCGGTTACGCCCATTTATGCCGAGGATCCGGTTCTCACTCAGCCGCCAGGGCATGGCAATGCGGTCCAGCAAGGCCACTAGGTCGCCTCCTCGCCGCCACCCGGTTTCGCACCGAACATATTGAAGCGAATATATTCAGACAGCTTGTAGCCATTATAGCTGCCCAGCAGCACGGCAAGTCCAACGATGATGAGCAGGAGCTCCGGGAACACAAAGGCGAGAAACTCGATCCGTTCATTCGATATGAGCATATAGGCGATCACGGCTGAGAGGATGCTGCCAAGCCCCCTGATAAGCGCTTCACGTGCGCCAACCTCTTCCCACATGATCGACATACGCTCGATCGTCATGGTCAAAATAACAAGCGGGAACAAGGAGATAGAGAGGCCTATCGGTATTTGCGCGGCATTTCCAACCAACGCAATCAGAGCCATCAACAAGGTCACAATGGCCAGCACCGCCGTCAGCCGGGGGACGAGCAGCAGATGAAGACGAGAGAAATATGCGCGCAATCCAAGCCCCGCGGCAACAAGGCCAGAAAACAGCGCAATACCGTTCCAAAGACCGATTTCACGGAAGGACAGTGCGATCAGAACCGGCATAAATGTGCCGAAGGTGCTGAGCCCGACAACTTGGCGAAGGAAGGCGATCACAAGTGCCCCGATCGGCACAAGGAAGATGGCACGAAAGACAAGCTGGGTATCCGACGGCAGCGAAAACAGCGACGTCCAGCTCAAAAACGGCGCTTCGTTGCGGCTCGTCCACAGCGCATGCTCCAGGCGATTATTGACCACACTCCGGACACTGAAGCTGATCTCCGGATCACCGCGCGTCCCCTCGCCAGAGACCAGTGATTTGTCCCCATAGGCCAGCGGAACAAAGATATCCGCATCATCTGCACGCCCTGTTCGTGGAGACACCCTCCGCCAGCGCCCATCGAGATAGACCTCCACGGCCTGGCGCGGTGTCGCTGACCTGGCATCATCGCGAACGGTCAACCCGACAACGCGGCGAGCCGGTATGTCAGCGGCTTGAAGAAGAGTAACAAGCCGCCGCTCCGGTTCGCGCAAATCCTGATCGGCGTCCTCGATAATGGTCTCAACGCGCTCATCACGTGTGTCGGCCAAGATCAGCGCAAGCCGGCGGACGAGACTGACATCGTCAGCAGAACTCCGCTCTGCGAGGTCGATCACATCATCCACGGCGAGCAGAAACGGCGTCGGATCGGACCTTAAGGCACGCTCGCGTAGATCTGGCGCAAACGGAGAAGACACAGACGGACGTTCGCTGGCCGAACGAGACACATTCGTGGAATCAATCCGATAGCCACGCACCCGGTAGAACACGGTCTGATCGCCCGCAGACGATCGCTTCTCGAACAGCATCGTATCGCCGTCTTCATCATCCTGTTCGAGGACGCCAAACCCCGATGCCAGAGCATCCGTTTCGAGCACGACAAAATTGCTCGCACTGGTCGGCATGGCCGCTTCGACCGAGACAGGGCCCGTACCACCGGTGAACCGTATCCGCGCCTCGATATAATACTCCGATTGGCGGCTATCCGGCTCGATGGGGAACCCGAGTTCGACAACTTTGTAGGTGAATATCGCGCCAGCAGTCGCGAGCAACGCCAAGACGACGAAGACGACCTCCAAACGCACCATTTCGAACCCCTCCGACCGCCCTGGAAGCTTAATTCAGGCCAAGAGGCACTGGCCCATAAGGCGATAGGGCGTTCCTAGCGATGCTTTAGCACCTAGCAGCGGCTGTATAATCACTGTCAGGATTAACAGCAATATCGCCATCATCCAGCATATCACGACCAACGAGCAGCGGATAATTGAAACGGGTACGGTCTGCGAGGCTAACTTCTCCCTCAACCAGGATACCGGCAATGCACAGCTCAAGCTCGACAACCGGGCGGCGCTCAACACCGCCACTGCGGCGCTTGATCGCTACGGTCCGCACCACTTCGCGCTCCAGAATACGTTCCTCGCCTTCTTCATTAGACACGCGAAACACAACCGTGCGCGACGATTGGCCCTCAACATTGGCGTCGTCGGGATCGAAGTCCAACATCTCCTCGTCTTCATCGGTTTCCGTATGAAGTTCGAGCTGCTCTTCCTCGCTGAGCTCATCACGGCTCAAAATCTCAGCATGTATGGCCGATGTCTTGGCCCCTGTATCCAATTTGGCATCTACCCGAATGTCTACCGAGGTTATCGTGGCATGCTCCAGCCACCCCAAAATGTGGATCTGATCATCAGCATGGGCACCCACCGCGCCTAAACTGGTTAATGCAAGCGCCGCGGCAATAGCCGTGCGCAATGGTCGGAACGTTGTGCTTCTCATTATCTGCTCCAATCAACCCGAATGGATCTCCTGTGATGCATAAAAGGAGCCTATTGGCTCACCCGCCCCAGGGGAAGAACATTATATGGTTGATTTTATTGAATTTTTCACCCTGATTATGGATTGACCCTTAATCCACCTAATTCGTCTAATCCGCTATATTCCCTTCAGACACGTATTTTATGTCCAAGTTGGGGCACCTTCATGGTTACTCTCGGCAACAGTAAGGCTGCGGATTAACCATTTTGTCATCTGGAGATCAAGTCCTGGCAAATTCTAACGAATCCGAGCTCCCTGCCTTGCCTTCCCGGTCCGGGCCTTGCACTCTTCAAACGATTGCCAGAACGGCACATCCATAGGGAAAGAAGCATGCGAGGACGTTTTGGCAGACCCCAGTATCCGAGGCTCGGATTTGGTTTCCATATCCTGACATTCACGGGATTGTGCGCCATCTGGCTCGGCGCAGCTCACCTCATTGAGGGGGGCCAACGAGACGAGCTTTCAGAAGCGCCGGATAGGATTAGCACCGATCTTGTGCGCCGCTCTCATCCGGGAGACGCCGGCGCGGCCTTTGTAAAATGGTTCTCCGACGGGCACGACGAGAGCCGTTGGTATCGGTCTGACTTCGATCTGGTGGAAAACATTGCCCAGGTCGGCTGGTCTGCTGAGCATATCAGTTTTGACAAGGATTCGGCGCACCTTTGGATAACAGACAAACCGAGCCCGACGAATCCTTACACATCTGGTGAGTATCAGAAACGTGGTTGGTACAGCTTCGGCCGGTTTGAAGTGGTCATGAAAGCCGCGAAAGGTTCCGGGCTCGTCTCCTCCTTCTTTACCCATACGGGCCCATACTTTGATGATCCCCACGATGAGATTGATTTTGAGTTTCTCGGCAAGGACACAAATCGGGTCTGGTTGAACTGGTTCTCAAACGGACAGGCGGGCGAAGCAAAATGGCACGAACTCGGCTTCGATGCCGCCGAGGCCTTCCACCATTACGCCTTTGAATGGACCCCGGACACGATCCGCTGGTTCGTCGATGGGGTATTGGTCTATGAGCGTCCAGAAGGATCGCGGCCCGTTCCCGTGACACCAGGCCGGATTATCGTCAATCTATGGACAGGCCGGGAAGCACAATTCGACTGGCACGGCGAACCCAACTTCGATGTCGCCAGCCATGCCAGCTACCAATGCATCTCGTTTCGCGCCCTCGATGATCTCACCTCGCCGCAATGCTCAGATGGCTGGCCGCTTCCGACCACCACCGATCCGGCAGAAGCCTTGCAGGTCGCCACGAGATAAACTGCCATCGGAAGGCGTTGATCATGACCGTTGCCGACACAGAGCGCCAAATTGGGACACCCTCTCGCCAGAAAAATGTCGCTGGTGGACAGGTCCTTGTTGCCGTCCCGACCCTCAATGAAGCCGTCCATATCGAGGCCTGCATCCGATCTTTGCTGGCGGGGGATGATCGGTTGGCCGATATCAAGCTCGTCGTTGCTGACGGCGGAAGCACGGACAGCACATGCAAAATTGTGCAGGCGCTTCAGACCGAATTCCCGAATCTGCATCTGATCCACAATTCGAAGAAACTACAGTCTGCGGCCGTAAACCTGGTGGCCAGGGAACAAAGATCAGATGGCCATATCTATCTTATCCGCTGCGATGCCCATGCCGCCTACCCTCCGGGATACATTATGGCGGTGGCTGACCGTCTGGCGGCGAAAAAGACCGGTTCGCTTGTCGTGTGCATGGACTCCGTCGGCGGCGACACTTGCTTCCAAAGGGCGAATGCGTGGGTCGTTGACACGCCGATCGGGTCCGGCGGATCTGCACACAGGGCCGGAGCCAAATCCGGCTTCGTCGATCATGGCCACCACGCCGGATTTGACCTCGCAGCCTTCACGTCTGTGGGCGGCTATGATGAGACGTTTTCACACAATGAAGATGCCGAGCTTGATCACCGATTGGTCGCAGCGGGCGAGAGAATCTGGCTCGATGCAGACATAAGGCTGGATTACCATCCGCGGAGCGACGCCAAATCACTTGCAAAGCAATATGTCAGCTATGGCAAAGGCCGTGCGCGAACGCTGCTAAAGCACCGAAAAGTGCCGAAGCTGCGGCAACTCGCCCCCGTTGCCGTCTTCCTCGGATCTATTGTCAGCGTCCTATTGGCACCGCTCGTGCCGTGGGTGCTCGTCGCGCCGGCGGCCTATTTAAGCTTGTTGGTGGGGACATCGGCCTGGGGTCTCGTGGCGATGAGATCAGCTTGCGGCCTTCTGGCCGGACCAGCAGCCGGAATAATGCACATGGCCTGGGCCACGGGCTTCCTGCGACAATTGATTAAGCGCTAATCGACGCAAATGCTTTTTTGCTGAGGAGGTCGACCGGCTTTAGACCGCTCCCCGGGCGAAAAGAACAGCTGGAATGGTACGAAGCAGAATCCACAGATCCTTCCACACAGATACGTCGGCCGCATACGCTGTGTCATAAGCGACGCGTTTCTTGTAGGATGTATCGGACCGACCATTGACCTGCCACAAGCCGGTCACCCCAGGCCGAACGGAATCATAGGCCTTGATCTGATCGCCATATCTCTCCACTTCCTCGTCGATAATCGGCCGTGGGCCAACGATCGACATTTCACCGCGAATGATATTCAGCAATTGCGGAAGTTCGTCGAGGCTCGTGCGACGGAGGAATTGACCGAGAAAAGTCACGCGGGGGTCTCTCTGGAACTTCTGGTTCTCTTCCCATTCAGCTGCCATGACTGGATCGGTCGCGAGAATGGTTTTCAGAATTTCATCCGCGTCCGGACGCATGGTCCGGAACTTCATGCATAGGAAATAAACACCGCCCTGGCCGCGCCGACTCTGAATGAAGAACATGCTTCCGCCGTCCTGCAATTTTATCAGTAGACCAATGATAAGCATGGCGGGCGACAGGAAGACGAACAATAGACATGAAAGAACAATGTCCAGGACGCGCTTCCCAATGGGCTGCTCGCTCTCGAATGTGTCGGCGTTCTCGCCGGCAACCAATGTTCGTGTTGCGCCGTTTTCTACAGCTGATTCGTACTTCATTACGCTCGTCCCGAGATTCCCGATTTGGACCCATCTATCGAGACCAAAACAAGATTTGCGCCAATTTGCCGAACCCACTCACCAACCCCAATGAGACAGACATTTCGTCTTATACCGTTCGCCGTGTTCAGCTGCTCAATCGTCCCACCTAACGATCTTGCGCCTCACAGTGATCGAATTACCGGGAACCCCCAGGTCTCGTAGTCGTCGAATGACTCCCTGCTCGCTAGCCTTAACGTAGTGTTAATCTCATCCCAGCTCGCAATTCCACCTATTTCTCCCCACAAGCGAGCATTTTTTTGCACTGCGCAAATATTGATCATCCGCACCCGATCAAATGCCCGCCAGACTAACCTTGAACTACTCTTGACAATGACATTCAGCAGGGCTTTTGCGCACAGTAAACGCCAATAACCACAGGGCATTCGGCAACTTTTCCACGCCCTTACCCACAGACTATCCAACAGCTATCGCATCTCGGATATCACACCAGCCTGCCTTGCAAGTTAAAGTAATCACTGAGAAATTTCTGCTGCAATGCACAGAAACCTGCTGGAGAGCACGCCCGGATTTCATTTGCATACCAACTTTATCCAACAGCTTGGTCCGCCGTGCTAGGTTCTGTGAAAGCAGCATTCACTGACCGTTACAAATACAAATCGGAACCGTGCCAGCGCGGCATTAGCAGCTTGTTAGTATTTTCAGCGGCATTGTTAGTATAGGAGGATTGGTGATCAGTTATGACCTCGAAACGACAACTCGTTTCGGAATGACAGTAAACTGCTCCCAAGCTGAGAAGTTTTGGTGACAATATCTACACCCCCTTCCCTTAGCCCATCCGCAACGGCAGCATCCGCGGTACCGCGACCCCCAGTTTCAGGAAAAAGTCGGCTGAATGATCTTCCCTACAGGGACGATTCTGTAAGATGGCCACTCTGGAAAACAGCCCTGCTGGTCTTGCTATTTTGCACAGGTTTTTGGACCGGTATAACGTACACTGTCATCCAACTCTTTTCATAGCTCAGGCTACAAAGCCGCCGGCCGGGTCGATGTTTTCAATTTCTGACCTGCGATCCGAAGGAACTCCGAGGTCATAAACGGAACCGATTGCGGAGCCCGAACGAGCGCGGCCAAGGCGCGCCCCAAATGTCGCGACTTTATGGCCTCAACAAGCATGGCAAAATTCCGGTTGTCGCGCCGCTGACGCAGCATTCTCTTCGAGGCCTGCTTTTCGTCCGGTGTGAAGCCCGCCTCATATCGGCGTACAAAGGCCTCGCAAGCCCCTACGATGGAAGCCGCATTCTCAGCGCTGAGCCGCCAGGAAAGCGACCCCTGACGACGCGTATAATAGTAAAGCGCCTGTGGCGTCAGCACCATGGACGCCCCTTGCGCCAGAAGATGAGCGACGAAAAAGAAATCCTCGCTGTTTCGAAGCGTCTCATCATACCCCATACGAAGGGCTGACCGGCGGAAAAGCGGCTTGAGATACCCAAGAGACGCCCCAAACCGGTCCTCGTCTCGCGGATCCATATACTCGCGCAAAGATACTTTATGCACCGAGCCATCCTCTGGCAGGTTCAGAAAACGCCCAAGCGCCGCTCCGCCAGGAGCATCTTCGACCTCCAACATGTTGTCGACCACGATATCCGCGCTTTCCGTTTCTGCGATATCAACGAGCGTTCGCAGCCGCATGGGGTCCATGGCGTCGTCGTCATCAAGAACAGCCACAAATGGCGCGCGAGATAGCTGGATTGCCCTGTTGCGCGCGGCAGCAGGACCTCGATTTTCCGGGAAGGTCTCTAACCGAATACGCGGATCGGCGGCGGCGATGGCCTTGACGACCTCGCCCGTATGGTCGGGTGACGCATCCTCAACAACGATCATCTCCCAGCGAATGTCCTTTTGGGCCTGAACCGAAGCGATGGACGCCGATATGAAGTCTGCCGACTTCCATGCCGGCATAATCACGCTGATCTCCGGGCGATCGTCGTCGATCATGGTCTTGCCGCGATCACATCGGGCAGAGGCGGCATCGGTGGTGGCGGGGGAGCCAGCACCTGCCGAAATCTCGCAGGTTCAGCAACCGCGGATACACCGGCCACGAGAAACAGAACGATGCCAATATCAATCACCCCGAACAATACCGACTCTGTGAACGTCACCGCAAACGTGCTGACCGCAATCAGGACAAGGAAGGCTTGGGGCATGTCAGGTACGCGCAACCAGTGCCGAACAGCGCCGCTCAGGACCCATCCGATTTGCACGATCATAAAGGCAAGGCCCACCCGTCCGAGGTGAACAAGGCTTTCATAATAGACCGAGTGGAAAGAGAATTTCGTACCCGGTCGTTTATGGGAATAAGCCAAAATGGACTCAGCATCGCCATTCAACGGCGTCCAGAACCCTGCAGCTCCTACCCCCAACCAGGGCCGCTGCTCAGCCAGTCGGGCCGCATCGGCCCATAACACCGTGCGATTGGTCAATGTTGTATCCTTACCAATAAGGAACAGACCGTCGTTCAACAGAGTGTTGTTCGGCAGATTGAGGACCACAAGCCCCCCCGCAGCGACGACGGTCCCGGCCACCAAGACCAACAATGAGCGCAAATGTCTGATCTTGCTCACATTCGTCCAAACCAGCCAAATCGACACCATGAGAACGATCGAACCGCCTGCCAGGAGCAGAGCCGTTGCGGACTCGCCCTGAATGACAAGATAGGTCGTCAGAACAACGAAAGGTAAGGCCGACAAGCGCAATGCGGTGTTCTGCCCTCGGTCAAGCGCGACCCCCAAACAAACCATAGCAATAAGCTGCATACGGACGGCAAAGATGTTCTTTTCGGCATAGAGCCCCTCCGTTGTACCAACTTTCGGAACCTCGAAGAGGGCGACGATCGCTGACACAGCGCAAGCAAAAAATGCCGCGCGAACAATTTCTCTGGGCGTCAACCGACTGCACAAATAGATCGCGATGACCGCCGTTGCCGTCATCATAATACCAAGCCTGAGCGCCGCCGTGCTCGACGCAGACCAAAGCGTTGAAGCAATTGCCAGCGCTGGAATGAGCAAAATGGGCCAGGCCCGCAGCGCAACGGGAAGCGTCTGCTCATACCTCAGTGCGGCACTTCCGAGAAAATAGGCGACCAACGGATAGAGCAGCAGCTCGTCATTCGGAAAGGGAATAAACGACGCCAGAAACCATAGAGAGATAAGTGCCTGCTCCCAAAGAGGTGCGCTCTGCCTCGGCACAAGGACATGCTGAAGCGACACCTCGGAGGGGTCAGGAAGAAATCGCGCCGCAGCGGTCATTGACTGGTCTCACTCCCGTTTATCGACTGAACGATAATATCATTCATAGCGCCTCGCGGCTCCACAAAAACCTCAACTGGCAGGGCCAACAAGGCATCGCTTTTCTGAGCGATGCTCTCACGCTGGGTCAGAAGATCGCCAATGAGGTCTTCCAGGGTGCTATGCAAGGGTTCCGCCACTTCGTACCCCCCACTGTGCGATTGGATCCAGTTTGCCGTCTCAGTTCCCTCTGGAGCAATGGCAGGCACGCCAAAATATCCTCCCTCATATAGCCGGTTCGGCAATAGCCAGACAGAATTGTAACCCGCCTCCATGAAATCGCCGGCCCAAACCACATCAACGGAGCCATAAATGGATGAAAGATCTTCCGGAGCTTTGAACGCACCCCCGAAGGAGATGTTGGAGCGGTCAGCAACGCGCGCATCGAAATCGGGAATCTCACGGGCACTGACCCGGCCTCGCAGGTCAATATGCACCTTATCACCAAGGGAATCTGCGAGAGCAACAAGAAGGTCGAGGCTTCGCGAACATCTCAAAATACCAAACCAACCGATACGCAAGGGCTCCGACTCCGGCGAGATACGAGACCTCCGTGGACGCTCACCATAATGCATACCGTCAACCATTCGGTTTTCCACGAGATGGGTGTGCGCATGCCCCCCATAGCGAGGCAAAAAGTGCTCTCTGACAAATGCAGGCGAGCTGACGACAAGTGCTTTGCAGCGGCGGAGCAGCCGATGTTCCAGGGCCCGCATGGCAGCCCCGAAGACATCCTCACGCGCCAGGAGCCGGTGAACGTCGAGGCATTCATAAATCACGGGTGTTTGCAGTCTGAGGTGACGCTTGGCCAAGAATGCGCAGGCCAGCATGTCCAGATTGCGGGCGTAAATGATATCGGCCTGTTGTAGCCGCCCTGAATTTGCCGCAACCCGCGCGCCTTTGAAGATCTGCTGAAGGCGATTGAGAAAAGCCCATCTCGTGTTTCGCCGAGATCGGTATTGCTCCACTCGGTTTCGGCAGGTGCGCCGCGGCGCATCATGAAACCGTCGAGGCTCAGCCCACCAGCAATGAAAGCCGATGCACGCCGGCGAATAGCCGCGTCATAGACGTCATGGCCAAAAAAGGCGACACGCACGGACCCTGGCATCAGCTCAGACTGAACCGCTGCTTCTGGTGCGTCCATGCACTCAACCGGGGATCCCGAATTTCCAATCACGCGCGTCATTTGTCCGTCGAACCCTCGACCGAATATGAGCAACCTCAAACATCCAGCTCAACCAAGCCGGCACCCCATCAATCCGTTGAATAGTACTTGTTGTATGAGTTGTAGGCTGCGCTGTTGTATCCAAGGCGCTTGCGTTTTGCCAGATCAACAAATGTCATCGCGACGCCAGCAATATTGGCGTTGAACTCTTTCAGGATGTTCAATGTTTCCTGGACAGTCCAGCGGCTCGTGGACCGCCATTTCGCAACCACGATCACTTGATCCGCTTTACTCGCAATCACGCGGGACTCTGACATTAACAAAATCGGTCCGGTATCAATGACGATCAGATCATAGGTCTTTTTCAGCTCATTCATGAGCGCATCGAACGCGCGCGACCCGAAAACGTCCCGCGGCGTGTTGCGTGCCTCGGTCAGGGGCAGAACATGCAGCCCGGTTTGTTCGTCGACAATCACCGCGTCTTCGAGAGTCACCTCACCAAACAGGTGCTCAATGAACCCGCGCTCAGGTTCAAAGCCGACCACTTCGGTCAACTGCCGGCGGCGGAAGTCCCCATCAATGACAATCGTTTTGGCCCCAGCCATGGCCGACATACGTCCAAGGCAATGCGTGATTGAGGTCTTGCCTTCATCCGGCAGTGATGAGGTGACAGCAACCAGTTTGGCCTCCTTGTCGAGGTCGGCAAAAATGATCGACGCACGGAGGTTCCGGATGCTCTCCGCAAAAGCTGAGAGTGGGTTAGATATCAGATAGTCCGCCGGAGACATCTCCTGACGCCCAAACCCTTTAAGCTTGGTCAAGAGTGGGATCGAGCCAATGCTTGGAAGTCCGAACATCCGTTCGATGTCCTCAGGCGTCGTGAAATTATTGTCCAACAGTTCCGCGACAAGCGCCAATCCGCCCGCAAACATGCCACCCAGGACCATGCCGATGAAAATATTCAACTTCGTCCGAGGCAGGCTTGGAAAAGGTGGAACTGTTGCTGTCGCCAACACGCGGGCGTCGGGGGTCGCATAGTCTTCGGTTGAAGACGCCTCATTAAACAGGTCGAGTGACTCCTGATAGATTAAACGTGCAGACTCGGCATTGCGTTCCAATTCAGCCAGACCGACCTGCGCCTGATTATTGCGATTAAGCCTCGAATTGAGCTGAGAGCGATTGCTGCGAAGACTCGCGATCCGCTGCCGGGCAACACTCACCTCCCCTTCAAGGCTCGAAACGATGCGGTTGACCTCCGCTTCAATCTTCGCGTCGACATCTGCAACTTCATTGTTGATGCGGATAATTTCTGGGTGGCGCGGACCATATCTTGCCCGAAGCTCAGCACGCTCACCCTCGACCGCCGTCTGCTGCCGGCGCAGATCGGTAATCACCTCCGAGTTCAGAACCTCGGCCACGCCATCTAGATTGCCGCCACTCGCCAGAGTATTGCGAACATTCGTCAACCGGGCTTGACGCTCGGCAAGATTGGCTTCGGCCGCAATAAGGTCACCCGTAACACGTGTGATCTCTTGCTCGGTCAGCGTTGTGCCTTCCGCCGTCTGAATGTCATTTCGGCGCTTGTAGTCAGCGACCTGCGCTTCTGCCTCCGTCACTTGCTGGCGGAGTCCATCCAACCGCTCGGTCAGGAATTCCAAACTCCGCTCTGTCGCTTCGAGTTTGGCATTGAGCTGATCGACTTGGTATTCATCGGCAATCGTGTTTGCGACTTGAGCCACCAGCCTTGGATCTTCGCCGCTAATCGTGATGTCGATGATGAACGTTGCTCCAAAACGAGCCACGCTGATCTTGCTGGACAAGATAGCGACAGCGGTCGAAAATGACGCGGCCGCCTTTTCCTCTTCCGTCAACACAATTTCCGGCGCGTCATCACTGGATAAGAAGCCACCAAAGAACGAAAAAATACCTCCGACAAAACCCGGTCCGCTACCATCGTCCAAAAGAGCAGGATTGAACTCAGGAACAGTCGTCAAATCCAGACGCTCGACAACCCGTTCAAGAAGTTTGCGGCTTTTGATGATCTGCACCTCGGTGTCGATCTCGGCCGTCGATGTGCCCAGTCCCTCATAGAACAGCTCATCATTTGGGCCTGTCGTTCGACTGTCCACGATGACTTTCGTCGTGGTTTTATAGATGGGTGTGGCCTGTATGGTTGCGATCGTGACCAATCCGACCGTAATCACGAAGGCGGTCAACATAAGCCAAAACCGGCGTCGTCCTGCCTGCAACAAGGCCTGAAGGTCGATCAAGCCTTCCGGGTTCGAAGACACCGGAGACCCGTAAGCCGGATAGGCCACGTTGAGGCTGGGATACGCTTTATTCACTTTTCGATCTCCGATCGATGGTTATGAACCCGCCGCTACGGGAACAATCTGATCTCAAATCCGACGATATTCTGGCTAAACTCTTCCGTCAGAATTGAGGAGTCACGGTTGGTGTGGCGGTAGAAACCTTCCAGGTGCACACGCTTATTGATCTTATAGACGCTACCGAGCCCCACATCGAAGAACCGGTCATCACGATCCTCGTCTGAGAAGTCCGTCGCAAATATGCCGCCATCGGCATAAAGCAGGACATTACGGAGGAGCTCATGGTCAATACGTAAGCGACCGCTCGTATTCGTAACCGCAGCTGAGTCCACCAATCCGATGTCGGATGTGTTGCGCGACACAGTACCGGTCACGGTCGTCAGGCGTGTTGGGAACCACTGCAGGCGACCGTCAACACTCAACCCTTCAATATCCGCGAATTCCGGGGACTCTCGATTTTCCTCAAGATATCCAATCGCCACATCGCCACGGAACGGTCCCTGAAGTTCGAAGTTCAAGCCCCCCTGGATCGCGAAACCGTCTGAATCTCGGACGGCAAAGACACCGGGGCTGAGCTCGGTAGGCGCGTCAAAATCCCTTTGAAAATAGCTTCCTTGAGCAAACACCGCATAGTCGCGGGTCAGCGCGTAAGACACGCGGCCGCGCACAGTCTGTGTTTCCACATCGCGGAAATCCTGGTCGACATCAGGTATCGCCGGGTCAAAAGAATCGACATCATCGAAATCGGTATCGACATATTCATAGCCAAGCGATGCACGGATCCGCGCGCGCTCATAATTGATCGATGTGTCGCCGCCATATTCAAAAAATTCCACAGGCTCGCCGAAATCATCGAGGATCGAGATTTGAGTACGGGGTTCGTTACGCTGACGCACGAACGCGCTCGATGACACGAACCAATCATTGGTGACATCAACCCGGCTGCGCAACCGGGCCTGAGCGTTGGTCACACTTTCGCTGCCCTGATCGACAAACTCAAAGTGCTCGACACCGACATTGAAACCAACCTCATGCCGCGACCAATCAGTGCGGACATCCGCTGTAGGACGGAATGTGAAGGCGAAATCACTGATTTCATTGTCTGCTGTCGCAAAGACGTTGTCGACGAAAAAGCCCCCCACACCGACGGAGGCCTGTGTCAGTGTAGAGCCAAGACGGATCGGCTCTGGGTCAAACTCCGGCTGCGGACGGTCCTGAACGGCAATATTGCGATCGCGCTGGAAGAAGTCCTGGGCGCTGGCAACTTGAAGGCTGACAGCTGCAAATGCTGCCCCCATTAAGATGACTGATCTGTATCCCAACATAACTAATTTCCCTCGCGCCTAACGGCAAAACTGCTTTACAGAGATTGGCTTTCAAGAACGATGCCAAGACTTGCGATGCAATTGCCTTGATGGATGGGCAACAAGATCCCGAAATCCGTGTGCGGCAAATACCGCGCACCGGCCAAGCGTGCGTGAACCTGACAAGGCATTCTACTCTCGTCTCCCGTCGCCCAGTCCCCCACCAGGGATGAAAACCCAAAGAACTACGAAAGCAAACAGAAAAGTGGATTCTTTGGACATTTGTGATCGAAGGTCTGCTTAATCAGCACAATACCCCGATATCGGCCACCTAAAAGATGCGCTCACCGACCCTGATCGTGTCCCCCGGCTGGACGCGAAGCGTTGGCGACAATCGAACGGGGCGTTCTTCGGTCTCGTTGACACCGCGGATATAAACGGTTCTGCGATTGGCCCGGTAAGTGAAGCCCTGTGCCGTCGCAACAGCATTCATGACCGTCAGAGCATCTGTATACGGATACTCACCAGGACGACCGACTTCACCGAGAATGTAATATGGACGGAAATTGACAACTTCAGCGCTCACACGGGGAGCCACAAGAAGCTCTTTCTCCACGAGTTGGCGCTCGACTTCCTGCTGGAAATCTCGAACCGTTGTGCCCGTCGCTTGGATTTCCCCCACAAGCGGCAGGGAGACAAGCCCGGTCCCATCAACAAGATACTCACCCGACAGCTCCGGTTCGCCGAAGACCGTAACCCGAAGCTGGTCACCATTACCCAGCATGTAGGCATCTGACACACTGCCAATAGTAGGAGGGATATCTGCGATCTCAGCAGCAGGCGGGCGCGTCTCCGACACAGACTGACAAGCCGCCAGAACGGATGCCATTAGGACACCAAAGATCAGGGCCAACATGTTCGACTTACGCATACTACTCACCTCTGCTTGCTCGCCTGTCCCGAATTTAGTCAAAAAACACTACGTCGTTAAGAAGGTCACTTCATCCCGCACAAAACATGCCGCAGTAAGACGTCCGGTCATATAGGCCCCAGTGTCAACGGCGATACGCCGATGATCACGATACGGCTCAGACACAGGCGTATGACCATGAACGACAACCTGGCCAAATGTTTCGGAACTGTCGATGAACGCCTCCCGGATCCACAGAAAGTCCTGCTCTGTCTGTTTTTCGATCGGTCGCCCAGGGCGCACGCCAGCATGGACGAAGAAATAGTCGCCAATCGAAGCGGTGGTCTGCAAGCTCAGCAGGAATTGCCGGTGCGTATCGGGAAGAACCTCGCCCAGTGATCGACTAGCCTCTACCCATTCCTCAATTTTCGTCCGCGTGCGGGGGGGACGCACACCATAAGACGTCAACGTCTCGCCACCACCGAACCCCGCCCATTTGGGGCCAAACGCCGGCTCACTCAGAAATTTAAGAAGCGCTTCCTCGTGATTGCCCTTCAAGAAGATGCAATTGTGTTGGGTCACTCGATCGCTCAACAAGAAATCCAACACATCTTTCGATTGGAACCCGCGATCAATATAGTCGCCGAGAAAGACGATGCACACATCGTCGCCGCCAGCAGACGCGACGATATCGGCCTCAATCAACCCGAAACAGCGCTCCAGCAAGTCGGCACGTCCGTGAACATCGCCAACAGCATAAACGCGGATGCCGTCTGGCATACAGGCCTCACGGATGGGTGTGTCTGCGGTCTTCGGTTCAGCACGAGGAAGCGCGCCAAATGACCACCTGTCGGATCGTTCAAGACGCTCAGCCGCGAGGTCATACCACCGATAGGCAGCATCCATCAGCCGTCTGCGAAAATCATCACCCCACCGGCTCAGCTGGGCTATTCTCTGCCTCAACCAGATCACCTTTGCTCTACTTCCTATCGTTAACCCACACTTAAGCGGCTTTTTCAATTTACACCGAACTTTATGTGCGGTGCAAAAAACGGGCAATATCGCAGCAAGGCAGAGGTTTTGCGGCGTACCAGAGCGTAGGCAAACACCGCGTCGGCGCATAGATTGCAGGTGTGGCCGACAGATCGGCTTTAAGGTGTGGCTCGAATATACGGCGTAGGATGATGGCACAGACAATCACAATTATCATCGCTGCTTATAACGCTGAATCTTCGATAGAACGCGCACTTCGCAGCGCCCTGGATCAAACGTGTAGACCCAACGTCATTGTGGTCGACGACGCCTCGACCGATAACACCGCTCGACGCATCGGATCACTGCTGCACGATGAGCCGAGAGGGACGCTCCTAAGACAGAACATAAATCAAGGGCCGTCGGCAGCCCGTAATCGTGCCATCGAAGCGGCGAAAACTGACTGGATAGCGATAATAGATGCAGACGATGCAATGGTTCCAGACAGATTGGAGCGACTATTGGCGATGGCCGAGGCCAATGCGTGGGACGCCATCGCCGATGATCAGTATCGGATTTCCAGCTGGGCCCCCGATGCGCCGCGACGCCGGCTGTGGTCAGATTCAGATATCGGTCAGATAGAACTATCCCTCGCACGATTCGTCCGCGAGAACATTATGGAATATGCCGGCTTCGGCCGCGAGCTTGGATTCATTAAACCGCTGATTAAAAGAGATTTTTTGTCGAAAAATGACCTCCGATATGATGCCGACATGCGCCTTGGCGAAGACTATGATCTGTATGCGCGCATGCTGTTGCATGGGGCAAAATTCGGTCTGGTGGACCCCTGCGGATATCTGGCCTTCGACACACCTGGATCTCTTAGTCGAACCCATCGCTCAGAGGCGCTCGAAAAACTTGTCAGGTCTGATCAGCGACTATTGCGCCACACAGCGACGCCCCAAAACACCAAACCCATCATCATCGAACACATGCGCCACACCCAGAAGAAGGCCGCCTGGGCCAAACTGGGAGAGGCCTACCATGAACGGAACCCACTCAAGGCCGCGTCCAGCTTCATAGCCCCATGGGACGTCGTCACGGATCTGACGTCCAGAGCAGTCGCACTTGCCGGACAGAAACTGAAAAAACCGAAGATGATGTGATCGCTCTTCGGTTGTCGGACGCCCGCGATACGTCTAAAGCACAGCCGATGGGAATCGGCGGCTCAAGCGTCGACGAAAACAGAGGGTGATAATGTCTGCAACGATTGCAGCAATTGCAAACCTGAAAGGCGGCGTCGGAAAATCGACCACCACCGTCATGCTGGCGGACAGCCTGGCCTACTTCTTCGGGTTGAACATTCTGGTGATTGATCTCGACGCCCAGGCCAATTCCAGCCAGATGCTCCTGACCGAACGGGGCGTCCATGCCGCTTCAGAACAAGGCAAAGGGGCCCATCACCTCCTTGGCCAATTTCTCGATGGGCAAAAAGCAACCGCCGCTCCCTTCATCATGCCCAACGCGGTGTCTATTGAAGAATTACGCGCCGCTGAAATGAAGTCCGAGAGGCTGGGTTGGATATCCGCACTACCAGCCCACCCGCAGCTTCGAATGGACGAGATGAGTCTGGAAGAAGAGTGGTATTCGCGCACGGGCACGCCAACCAGCCTGTCCGAAGCCCTGTCCCGCCATTTCGAAAACGGGTTTGCGGATCTGCTCCCCCTTTACGATGTTATTCTGCTGGATTGCCCGCCGCACCTGTCGCCGCTGTCCCGCGCAGGCCTCGCACTGGCCGATGTCTTCATCCTTCCAACCCTTGCCGATGCGGTCTCCGGTTGGGGCACAAAACAATTCATCACCTGGGTCAAAGATAATTTGCGCGCAGATCTGACAGACCGAAGTTTCTCAGTTATTACAAGGTTTAAGAACACATCCTATGCCCGGCAAATGCGCACGGAGCTACAGAACATCACATTGAAAGATGTCTGGTTCGGACCAACCATAGCCGAATCTGTAGATGTCTTGAGAGCCATGGAACGCCCGGCCCCCGATAGTTACGACACTTTCCGCGGCAAATACGGAAAAATGAAGAATGACGTGCGGCGTCTGGCCGACGAATTTGTTGAGTTCCTCGTATCGAGACGATGGGACGCGAGTCCAGAACGCGTCAGGGACTGAATTCAAATTGCACACTCATTATAGATGGAGCGATCATGTCCATTCCCAAAGACTCTGACGCCATCGCGGCTCTGGACCGGTTCTTTGATGAAATGCGCATGGAAATACGCACCAATCCGGATCTCGCACACCGGCTGGTCAAAGCGCTCGGCGCCAGCGTAACCTTCGAAAGCGCGCTCTCAACAAAACTTCTGAACCTGCGAGAGCTCGCCGGCACAACCGACGAGGCGACCTTTCGATCAACCCTCGAAGCCCTGAGCCTGGCGCAGATAAAGTCCGTTCTGAAATCCAACAATCTCGCCAGCTCTATTGATCTAAAGGCGCTGAAAAAGCCGGATCTGATAGATCTGGCCTATGTTCGCGCTTTGGCCAAAGTGAACGAAAAGCGCAGCTAACCCCAATAAGTTCAAGGCGTTACGAGAGTATCTTTCAGGACTGTCGGCAGCATATTCACAAGATCCCCGGCGACCAATCCGGGTCCGATACGCAAGCCCGCATCACCATGGATCCACACCGCAGCGCACGCAGCCTCGAAGGCGGGCATTCCCTGCGCCAATAGGCCGGCCGAAAGACCAGCAAGAACATCGCCCGTACCGGCTTTGGCAAGCCAAGGCGTCGCATGCGTATTGACGACAAGGCGACTATCCGGCCCGGCAATAACTGTATGAGGACCTTTGAGCACAACAATAGCCTGAGTTTTAATTGCGGCTTCAGCAGCACGGTCCACCCGTGTGCCCTGAAGATCCGGGAACACTTTCGCAAATTCACCCTCATGGGGCGTCAGAATAGCTGGATACGGAATCTGGTCCCATGCATTCAGGCCGTCCGCATCAACAATCTTTGGGACAGGCTCCGCCATCGCCTTAAGCTCTTCCAGTCGGCTCGCTTCGTATCCGCCGGGACCCACGAGACACCCCGTTACCCGCTTCAAATCATTCACTGGCCCGGACGTAACCATAATATCTGGGGGCAGGCTGGCTCGAAAAACATCGACCTGATCATGGGAAACAACGGAGACAAGCCCCGCCCCAATCCGCGATGCTGCACTCGCCGCAAGACGCGTTGCACCGGTCAAAGCCGGTGCCCCCAAGATGGCCAAATGCCCGCGATGATACTTGTGTGCATCCTCCGCAGGACGGGGAAAATGGCTCATCCAGAGATCGGGGGTATTCGGCGCGGTCATGTCGCTATCTAAGACGGCGGATAAGGCTATGGCCAGCATCAAAATCCAATTAGGCAAAGTTCAAAATTCATATCCAGATTTTTGGCGGACGACACCCCAAATGACATGGGACGAGCTGACAAAATGCGGGAATAGTGTCGCTATCAGACACTCAAAATGACACCCACATTTGGCGCGGTGGGTGTTTTATGAGGATAGTCTGGAAAAGACTGGGGAGAGAGATATGGAATTCGACGGGCTGAATGTTTCAATTAAGGACGGCATTGGACGTGTGATCCTCGCTCGGCCAGACAGGCTGAACCGGTTCGACCGGACGCTCATGACATCCCTCCGCGATGTCGCCCGCGCCCTTCATGACCGAGCCGACGTGAATGTCGTGATCCTCTCCGCCGAGGGCGACGCGTTTTCAGCCGGCGCGGACCTCGACAGCACAACTGGCGTCGCCGAAGCGCCGAGCCTTGTCGAACAGCGCCTCGCCTTTCGGCTCGGGCCGGACATGTGCGAAGCGTGGGAACGGTTGGAACAGGTCACCCTCATCGCCATTCAGGGCTATTGCATCGGCGGTGCCGCGGCGCTTGCATTGGCGTGCGATTTCCGCATTGCCGACAACACCGCATCGCTCCGCCTGCCGGAAGTGCCCCTCGGCATCAATATGAGCTGGCGGTCCCTCCCCCGCCTCGCGACGCTGATCGGACCATCAAAAGCCAAGCGCTTCGCCATGCTCGGCGAAGCCATTGAAGCGCCCCTCGCGCGCGATTGGGGGTTGGTCGATGACGTCACCACCGACGCTGGGGAAGCCGCCGAGGACCTCGCCGCCCGGCTGAACGCCCTGCCGCCCCTTGCGCTCCGAATGACGAAAGAAGCGATCAACGCTGCGTCAAACGCGAACCACTACACCTCCAGCTTCATGGACCGCGACCAGTTCCTGCTGACCTTTGGATCAGAAGACTTCAAGGAAGGCGTGACCGCGTTCTTCGAAAAAAGAGATCCGGAGTTTCGGGGGCGTTAGTCGACCAAGTGATAGCTGGCACATACCGATTGAACCGCCTATAGCTCGCCGCAAACAGGACAAGCGCGGAGGAACACCCATGGCCTACGAAACCCTGCTGACCGAAACCGACGGTGCGGTAGCGATGATCACTCTAAACCGGCCCGACGCGCTGAACGCGTTTAACAACCAGCTGATGAATGAGCTGACCGACGCGCTGGACGGCTTCGAGGCGGATCCCGCGATTGGCTGCATCGTGATCACGGGCTCGGAAAAAGCGTTCGCTGCAGGCGCAGACATCAAGGAAATGCGCGAGCAGTCCTATATGGACGCGTTCTATTCGGACTTTATCACCCGCAATTGGGAACGGACCTCGCGCTGCCGGAAGCCGGTCATCGCGGCTGTGGCAGGCTATGCTCTCGGCGGCGGCTGCGAGCTTGCTATGATGTGCGACTTCATCCTCGCCGGAGACAATGCGAAATTCGGCCAGCCAGAGATCACCATCGGCGTCTCGCCTGGGGCGGGCGGCACCCAGCGCATGACGCGCTTTATTGGCAAGTCCAAGGCGATGGAGATGTGCCTGACGGGTCGGATGATGGACGCTGAAGAAGCAGAGCGCTGCGGCCTTGTCTCCCGGATCGTGCCGGTCGCAGAACTGGTCGATGAAGCAAAGAAGGTCGCCCATAAGATCGCCTCCTTGCCGCGCGCAACGGCCATGCTGACCAAGGAGATGGTCAACGCCTCCTACGAGACCCCTCTCTCCCATGGTGTCATGTTCGAGCGGCGCCTGTTCCACTCCCTCTTTGCTACGGAGGACCAATCCGAAGGCATGGCCGCCTTTGTCGAGAAACGAAAACCGGACTTCAAGAACAAGTAAGCTTAGGGTTGCACGTGCCGGACCGGCACGGCGTGTCACAATCCCGGCAATTCTGTTAGCTCGCCTTGCATGCAATACCAATTTGGTGCTGGACTGCTACCAGAGAGAATGGGGAGAAATGCAAAGATGAGTCTCGCTGCTGGCGAAATGCTGGTCCTCTGTATTGGCCTCTATTTCGGGGCGGGCGCTTTGTTTGCGCTTGCTTTTGTGAGTTTCGGTGTCAGCAAGATCGATCCGGCCGCGAAGACAATGCCGCTAAAAGCAAGGATACTTGTCTTTCCGGGGGTGACGCTGCTTTGGCCCTTGATGGGCTATAAGTGGATCACGCAAACAGAGCCGCCCCTATCATGAAGCGCGCCCATCAAAGATCACATATTGGGATTTGGCTTGTGCTGACCCCCGCCATGGCGGCAATCATCTGGCTTGCCGTAAACCTGCGGCCATCAGTTCCGATAAACCCCTCACTGCCCAGCGCGCTCGTCGACGAGGTGTCCGATGTCCCATGACTATCAGGGCGTACAATGGACACCGTTCAAAGTCCGCTACGACCGATGGATGCTCCTCGGCATAGGACTGTATCTCAGCGCGTTCATCCTTGTGACCTCACTAACGAGCCCGGCCGGGGAGAGCTTCACACCGATCCAGTTATTGATCCGGGCAACAGGAACGTTAGCCTTTGGCTTGCTGACATTTATTCTGATGATTGGACCGCTGGCGCGCCTGACGCCGCGATTCAAGCCATTTCTCTACAATCGGCGACACCTAGGTGTCACAACTTTCTTGATCGCCCTTGTCCACGCCGGTCTGGTGCTCCTTTGGTACCATGGATTTAGCGATCTAAATCCCTTGGTATCCCTATTCGTATCGAACCCACGCTACGGATCTCTGGCCGGATTTCCATTTGAATCCTTGGGCTTTGTCGCGCTTTTGATCATGTTCCTTATGGCAGCGACGAGCCATGATTTCTGGAACGCCAATCTCGGGCCCGGCCTCTGGAAAGCCATCCATATGGGCGTCTACGCAGCCTATGGATTGCTTGTCGCTCATGTGGCGCTTGGTGCTATCCAGTTCGAGAAAGATCCAGCCTATGTTGTGATATTGAGTGCAGGGGCAGGCCTTGTCGCGGGCCTCCACATCATCACCGGATTTATGGCATTCAAGCGGGTCAGAGGCGCTGGTATTGATGGCTGGCTGCAAGTTGCGCGCGCCACCGATATCCCCGACACCGGCGCGCGAATTGTGCGACCGGCAAAAGGCGAAGCCATTGCCGTATTCCGCCAAGGCGATGATATCTTTGCAGTCTCCAATGTTTGCCGGCACCAAGGCGGCCCCCTCGGCGAGGGCAAGATCGTCGACGATTGCATTACATGCCCCTGGCATGGTTTCCAGTATCGCATGGTCGATGGCTGCTCTCCACCTCCGTATACGGAGAAAATATCGACCTACGCCACGCGTATCGTAGACGGCAAAGTCTATGTTGATCCAAAGCCGAACCCTCCGGGCACACGCCAGGAACCGTCTAAAATCGGAACGAACGGATGAAGCAGGACGACTTCTTTATCGGCTGGAGCGCTGAGCCTCCGAAAGCCGATCGCCGGGCGTTTCTCACAGCCGGGATTCTGCTCACCCTTGGCGGCGCGGCAGGAGGAGCGCTGCTCGCGTCCAGGCAGCGCCCTCCCGGTCGGGGCACGTGGAACCAGGGAGATGTTCGAGAATTCACGGGCATCGCTTCGGCAGACCCCTATGCCATGCTGCGCACAATGGATGTTGACGGCCAACCGAAGACGGCCCTTCTCGCCTGCCTCGGAAAATGCGGCGTTGCCGCCAGGATTGCCTCCTATATTGGCCAATGTGTGGTCGTGCGCGGCAGCCTTATCGAGCGGGGACGCCACGCCATGATTGCAGTCATTGACGGGCCGAACTGGATAGAGGCGGTTGATGGGCCGGTGCCTGAAAGCCTGGCCCTTCCAGCGGTCGAACCGATCGGAGATGTCGATTTGGCTGGCAGAATTCTCGATACAAAGTGCTGGTTCGGAGCCATGCGACCAGCAAACGGCAAGGTGCACAAAGCGTGCGCGTCGCTGTGCATACGCGGTGGTCTTCCGCCGGCTTTCTTCGTGGAAGACCGATCTGGCCGGTCAGCTCTGATGATCATGAGTGATAATGGCCGTGCCTATGGCGACGACGTACTGCCCCTTGTGGCTGAACCCATTGAGCTGCGCGCGCAGGCATCTCGCCAGGGCGATATTCTGATGCTGGACGCCCCGATATCGCAAATGCGGCTCCTCTAGAAATTCGCCATTCACACAAATTTCGCTTTGGAATTGCAAATTTTCAGTGTTTGATAGTTCCCCATGGTGTGGGGCCCGCAAGGGTCAAAATTGGGGATGCAGGTGGACGAGGTCTATATCCTTGCGGCCATAGCAATTGGTGTCGCAGTCTTCGCAGCCGCTGCTTCAGCGGCCTGGTATTTCTTTTTACGAGCAGAGCGCCCGAAACAGTTTCGCATCCGGGCCGATATGGATGGCACCTATCTATATCGAAAAAACCCAAATGATGCTTGGACCGCGCTTCAATCTGGAGAGTTGGTGGAGGAAACCCCGCCAACGGAGATCCTTGTCAGACCAGTGGGCAATCGACGGTTTCTTGCCTTCACATCCTATGATGAAGAGCTGGACAAAAACGGAAAGCAAGACGCCGACCAGGTCAGTCGCAACGACCATTTGAGCTATCTGATGAGCGAAAATAGCGACGCCGAAGAATTGTACAAAAAGAGATCGAACCGGAAAGCGGATGAGAGCCCCCCGAAAGACCCGCCAGGTCGCGTCTCTCTGCGCATCCAGGTCTGCAAACCCATTCCCTTTCACGTCCGCACCAAAGATCGACATCGCCTGCTCATCAAAGCAAAACTCCGGTTTCAATTAACGCGCGACGGCGTTGTCAAAGCCGCGCGCTTCGACGATTTTGCGACAGTCCTGGACGACCGAATTGAGGCCGAACTGCGTTCGGCGATCGGGGCCCGCCGAGATGAAGAATTGCGCGGAGATCAGGGCGAGATTGCCGCAGCCGTTGAAGAGTGTCTGAAGAAAAACGAAACCGGTCCGGATACCAATGGCAGCGCGCTCGGAATCAAGATCATTGGATTCTACTTCAACTTCGAAGAAGCCCCACGCAGCATCTCGGCAACCGTCAAATCGAAAGACGCAGCCGACGGAGCCATAGGACTCGATCTCATTGGATCATCCTTCACTGGACAAGGGTCCGTTGGTCCGATGCACTTCAGCGAGCAAGATCTCGACCGCATTGCCGATGTCTTCAAGGGCAGAGACAAGGAAGAAACCGCAGCCCTTGTCCGTTTGATGGAACTGCAAACGCAACAGAATATTGTGCAGACCGTCAGCCAGTCCGGTAGATTGGTCGTCGTGACGGCCAAGGAGCTTGGCATCAATGCCGAACTTCTAAAGCAGGCGAAGGGTAACGGCGGAGAATAAGGACCAACAGGCTTACATCCCCGCGATGTGTGGCAAAGACTGTAACCGTCGCCATGTTTGAGTGCGGCAGAAGACACGCGCCGCGCATCCCCGGAGTTTGAGTGTGTCCGGCCCCGTCTGGGCGATGCTGCCCCGATAGATGCGCCCGTCTTCAGGATTATGCAATCGTCCCCCGATCCACATCTCACCATCGAACGCGGCCCCCTCGAACATCAAGGATCCAACCGAACCCGGCTTTAAATCATCTGGCTCCCAAGCCCAAATCAGCTCGCCGCACAATTCATCCGGCCGCCCCGCGCAGACATCCATACGCACAACAGCACCGTACCCCTCTGTCGCCCAATCGCCCGTGATCGCTGAAAATGGATCTGAGACCTCGGCCCGGGCAATAGGATTGGCAAAGCAGAAAAAAGCGAGGAAGGACGCGGTTACAAGCCTGCACGCAATCATCATCGAGGATCCTTTTGACATCTCGACATGTCTCTCATGCACTGAGCAGAGAGACTTCGCGAATGTGAAATCACGAAGAACTTTCGCAAAGAGATCGAAGATTCGAAAAATGGTCAGCTTCGGGCTGCAGCGACAAGAGCTTGTTTTCGGAATGCGGTGGGGGTCACCCCTTCCATGGTCTTGAAAGCACGGTTGAACGGGGCAATCGACCCGTAACCAAGATCGAGGGCAATCTGAGTGATCTGCAACCGGGCCTTGTCGGGATCCGCGAGCAAGCGCTTGGCATCTTCAATACGATAGCTGTTTAGGAAAGCATTGAAGTTCCGGAACCCGAGCCCCTGATTGATCAATCGGCGCAGCTTATATTCCGGATAGGCAATCCGGCCCGCGAGACTGGCAATAGTCAGGCCCTCGGCGCGATATACGCCATCCTCCATCGCCCGGATCAACCTTATGCGCGCAGCATCATCAACCGTTTCAACGGGAGCCAAGTGCCGTGCAACATCCGGGAACGAGAACACATCGATCGAGGTCAGCGCCCAGCTGGTAAAAACCAAAGAGAGGCCAAACAATACGGCGGCATGAAATCCGGTCAGCGGGAGGGGGGCGACCTCGGTACCGAGCGTAAGTTCTGCCACCGCAATGACAATTCCTGTCGTCCCAACCAACGCCGCAAAAACCAGCCGAAACCGACGCCTTGGCTCCACAAGATCAATACTTCGGTGAGCCATGGCCAGCCACAACGTGTGAACCATCATCGAGATCACGACGACTTGCTGTGCGTAATCTTCAATCACCGACTCTCCGAAGAATGACGGATAAGCTCGGCGCGCGGCGAACACGCTCAGCATGAATATCCCCGGCAGGATGCGCCAAAGCCGCCACCTGAAATCATCGTCGAAGAGAGCCGTAGCGAACCACCAGAAAAATACCGAGTTCATCGTGGCGACGAACGAGAGCACCTGCCGGACAGGTTCTGAATAGTATGTGCCCACAGGGGATGAGATGAGGGCATAACCCGCGGTCCCGAGGGCAAACAAAGCGCCGAGGTTCTCAGCACCAAAACCAGGGTTACGTCTCAACAGACGGCCAGCCAGTAGAACGCAGACGCCGGCAGCTGCACTGCGTACCATCAATTCCGGCAAATAGAGATCGATCGCGGGTATGATCATAAACAGCCTTGTCCAGTAATTGCGCGCCCCGAGTCTACGCCTCCGACGGCCGTGCGATAGGTCGAAATATCGATTGAATCCTGAAAAGATGCGGCAATTCTGTAATCACGGCGCGCTCAAAGCCGAAGTGACGTCCCCTGAATTCATCAGATTGAATGGAGGCGCGCATGGCGGCTGCGATGGAACATCCGGAACACCAGGCCTTGAAAGTTCAGGTCGGCGGAAGCCGGCGATACGATCTTGACTGGTTGAGAGTGCTCGCGTTCGGCGTGCTCATTTTCTTTCATTCGGCGGTCTTGTTCTTGCCGTCCAGCCTGCCTCGGATTCCCAATCCTGATCCTAGCCAGACCCTGAGCGTATTCGTGGCCTTCTCACATCAGTTTCGGCTGTCGCTCTTGTTTCTCGTCTCAGGCATGGGCGTCCGCTTCGCTTTGCGCAATCGAACAGGACGCCAATATCTCAGCGAACGAACAAAGAGATTGCTGATCCCCCTCTTATTCGGGATCGCCGTCATCGTACCGCCGATGGTCTATCTGGAAAAACTCTATAATGATGAGTTTTCCGGCGGCTTCCTGCAGTTCTACCGCGTGGTCTTCACTGAAGGTGTCTATCCAACCGGTAATCTCAGCTGGCACCATTACTGGTTCATCGCCTATCTCTTCATATTCTGCCTTGTGACTTGGCCTTTGTTTCGCCGATGGCTTGGACGCGATGCCGAGACGTTGGCGCAAAGGACAAACTGGCTGCTGCGTGGTCGCCGGATCTACTCGGTCGCCGCTCCAATTATCCTGATTGAATGGCTTCTTCGGCCAATCTTTCCAGGGTTCCACAACCTCATTACAGATTGGGCCAATTTCACCCATTGGCTCGTCATTTTCATCGCAGGCTTCGCCATGGCGCACGATACGCGCCTCCTCGATCGATGCCGAGATCTTCGATTTATGTCGCTGACCATCGGACTTATCGGGTCAAGTATCGTGTTTGCCCAATACTATTCACTTGAGCACTATGGGTTTCATCTCAAGACCGACATCACCCTGCCGAATGCCATAGCGTTCATTTGGTTCTCAATTGTCCGGATCATCGCCGAATGGGCCTGGATCCTAACCTGCGTGGGGTTTGCAGCGCGATATCTAAACCGCCCAAGCCGTGCGCTGACCTATCTCAACGGAGCAGTCTATCCCCTCTTCTGCCTGCACCTGACCACCATCGTCGCACTTGCTTATCTTGTTCTGCCGACAGACCTCCCGATAGGGGTGAAGTTTCTGACCCTCTCATTTAGCACATACGCGATTTGCTTCGCGCTCTATGAGGGCGTTGTCCGGAGAATTGGTGTGATGGGGTTGCTGGTTGGGGCGAAGCCTATGACCGCAGCGCCGCGAGAAGATTCTCAGCCTGGCGGAGACTATAAGCTTCCGGGATCGGCGAACGCATAATGAGCAGTCGATGCCAAAGCGGGCCAACAAGTGCGTCGATTGCATCCTCAATATCCCAGTCGCGACGGATCACCTGTTTCGCGGCGAGCTCCGCGAGAATATTGCGCAAGGGCAAACGAATCTCGGACTTGAGCCAAGCACGCCACTTTTCGCCGGCACTTTCATCATCTGCGGCGGCCAGAAGCGCAGCGCGCAGCACGTAGTTTCCATCGCCCGTGCGCGCCGTCGCTTCTATCGGAGCAATGATGGCTGCGATACGCTGGGCAGCGTCCCGGGCCCCATCGGGCGCTGCGGGCATAAGGCTCAGGGCCGCATCAAGGCACAGCGTGCCAATCGATGGCCACCAGCGATAGATGGTCTGCTTTGAAGCACTGGCACGCCGGGCAACATTATCGACACTGAAGTTCCGCCAGCCATTCTCCGAAAGCTCCAACCGAACAGCGTCCAGAATCGCCGCCTGGGAGGATTCACTGCGCTTAGGACCTTCGCGTCGTTGCCGTTTGGATTTCGTGCCTGATTCAGCCATCCGCCTCACCTCTGACCTGCGCATATGCCGCGCGTATTGATGCTGAGAGAGACAATAAGCCCAAAGGGTTTCGAAAAATAGAACGGGTCGGACGATTTAGGCGGCCACCAATGACTATTTTTTGTCACTGCCGCGTTCCACAGCTTCCTTTATCAACTCGCGCGCCTTTTCAATGCCAGACCACCCTTCCACCCGAGACCACTTCCCCGCCTCCAGATCTTTGTAATGGGCAAAAAAGTGCTCGATCTTGTCGACAAGGATTTTCGGAAGATCGTGATAGGACGCAATCGTATCATAATAGGGCGTCAATTTCGGGTGGGGCACAGCGAGGATCTTTTCGTCAGGCCCTTTGTCATCCGTCATCATGAGAACGCCAACAGGGCGCGCGCGAACAACCGAGCCGGGCACCAAAGGCCGGCTGCCAACAACCATGACATCGATCGGATCACCGTCCAGGCTCAGCGTGTGGGGCACAAACCCGTAATTACAGGGATAGCGCATCTCAGTGTAGAGATAGCGATCAACGAACATGGCTCCGGACGCCTTATCGATCTCATATTTGATGGGGTCACCGCCGAGGGGCACTTCAACGATAACGTTGACGTCGTCGGGCGGATTGTGGCCAGCGATAATCTTAGTGATGTCCATACGGGTATGCTCTTCTGTGGGCTTCTGAACCGAACCTAGGGCGGTCGCGGGAAAGCGGCGAATAGTCAAGCCCGTGACGGGTCAACTATTTGTCGAATAGCAAGTGCGTCCAAAAACTGATCAGCTGATACCACGACCCCGGCCAATCGCCCAACAGGTCAACCCGGCCGCGACCAGATGCTCGATCCAGGCCAGCGGCAATGCCGTCCAGATAAAGTGCGCACCGACGAATCCCATATTGACGATTCCCACCCAGATCAGGCCGAAAACGGTGACTGTAAACGCAAGCGATGCGAGACGGGTTTGCGCTTACGGACTTGACGTTCGCGATCAGTTCGCCTTCAGGCTTAAGCCATGACTCAGCACCGAATAGCTGCCGTCCAGGCAGCTCCCAAACTCTTCGACCGCAAAGACACAATTTCCCGTTTCGAACATTGGTTGGAAAAGGCAAAGGATGCAGGGGCAGATCTCGTTGTCTTCCCTGAGTCCTTTCTTGGCGGGTATCCGAAAGGCGTGGATTTTGGCGCACGGGTGGGATCACGCGACGAGGCAGGCCGCGACCTGTTCAAACAATATTATGAAAACGCGTTTGATCCGATGGGCGAGGGTTTCACCAAAGTGCGCCAGCTCATCGCAGATGCCGGCATCAATGTCGTTACCGGTCTAATGGAGCCCGTCGGCGACACGCTCCACTGCGCGGCTGCCACGCTTGACCGCAAGGGCGATGTAGTGGGCTGGCGGCGAAAACTCATGCCAACGGCGATGGAACGGATCATCTGGGGGACCGGTGATGGCGCGACCTTGAATGTGGCAGAGACCGATGTCGGCCGAGTGGCCGCAACGATATGCTGGGAAAACTACATGCCGCTCCTGCGCACACAGCACTACCAGCAAGGTGTCCAAATCTATACAGCCCCGACGGTTGATGACCGCGATGTGTGGCTACCGAGCATGCAGATGATCGCCCTTGAAGGACGCTGCTTTGTCGTGTCGGCTTGCCAGTATATGACCCGCGGCGATGTGGCGGACGGTATTGCATATGATGCCATTCAGGGAGACGCGCCGGAGACCCCCCTAATCCGCGGCGGCTCTTGCATCATCTCCCCTTTTGGCAAGGTGCTTGCCGGGCCCGTCTACGGGGCGTCGCAACTCGTTGTCGCGGATATAGATTTGGGCGAAATCGCACGCGGAAAGTTTGACCTGGATGTCACCGGGCACTATGCCCGCCCGGATATATTTGAGCTTAAAGTGGACAGAACAGCGCATCTGGCCTGTCCGCCGATTAAAGACTGAGCGCCAAGGGCCTGCGGGGAACACCTAAATGACAAAAGCGACCATAACGCTTGAAGACATCCAAGCCGCCGCAAAGGTTCTGGAGGGGCAAATAGAGAAGACGCCAATGTGGCGAAGCCGCACCCTGTCTGACATCACAGGGGCAGATGTGTGGATCAAGTTTGAGAACCTCCAATTCACGGCATCCTTCAAAGAACGCGGCGCGCTGAACCGGCTGACGGCACTCACCGAAGAGGAACGACGCAACGGGGTTATCGCTGTGTCTGCGGGCAATCATGCCCAGGGCGTTGCCTATCATGCCAAACGGCTTGGCATTCCGGCCACGATCGTGATGCCGGTCACGACCCCGTTCAACAAGGTGCAGCACACGCGCGATCATGGTGCGCGGGTCTTGCTCGAAGGCCAGACTTTCGACGAAGCATCGGTCTATGCCGCCACAGTACGCGCGCGAGACGGGCTCACTTTTATTCACCCTTTTGATGATGCGGGCATCATCTCTGGTCAGGGCACGATCGGGCTGGAAATGCTGACGGCAGTACCGGAACTTGATTCCCTGATCGTACCCATTGGTGGCGGCGGGTTGATCAGCGGCATTGCGACAGCCGCCAAAGGTTTGAAACCCGAGATCGAGATCATTGGTGTCGAGGCGGCGATGTATCCGAGCATGCATGCCGCATTCACCGGATCAAACGCACCGATCAATGGCGGCGCGAGCATCGCCGAAGGCATAGCCGTCAAACAAGCAGGCGAGTTGACAGCACCCATTGTGAAGGAGCTGGTTGACGACATTCTACTGGTCGAAGAAGAGCACCTTGAACGGGCGATCACGCTCTATGCAGATGTCGAGAAGACGGTGGCAGAAGGGGCCGGCGCAGCGGGACTCGCTGCTATGCTTGCGCACCCTTCGCGGTTTTCTGGAAAGCGCGTTGGGCTGGTACTGTGCGGCGGAAACATAGATACGCGCCTGCTGGCATCCGTCCTGACCCGTGCATTGGTGCGGGAAAACCGGCTGACCAATATTCGCATTATCGGGGACGACCGTCCGGGGCTCCTGTCTCTTGTGACCAAAATCATTGGAGATAGCGGCGCGAACATTATGGAAGTCGCCCATAATCGCATTGCCCTCGACGTTCCGGCAAAGGGGGCCGAGTTCGATATTCTGATTGAAACACGCGATGCCCAGCACACGCAGGAAGTGACGGATGCACTGGCTCAGGCTGGCTATCCGCCTCGTCCGCTCGGCAGTTAAAAATCGGACATGAACGCACCGGGTGACTTTAACGTGGAACGCCTCTAAAGGGTCGCCAGACACCAGCTCAGGAGTACCGAGCGCCATGATCCGCACATTCATTCTGGGCCTTGCCCTCGGTTTGACACTTGTCGCCTGTTCCGGCGGAAGCAGCGAACCCGTCGATCCCGCTGATCCATTCGCCGTACTTGCCCCTTGGGACAGTCAGCGCGACGACATTGTCACGACAGCCAGCGGACTTCAGTACTACGTTCTGAGATCAGGAGACGCGTCACAACAAAGGTTGAAAGAAACCGACACAGTCATCGCCGAGTACGACATGCGATTTGAGTCCGACGGTGCCCGCTGGGATTCCAGCGAAGAGCGCCACGGCTTCGCAGCCATCTTCCGCGTACCGGACCGTTTGCCCGGTTGGACTGAGGCACTGCAACTCATGCGTCCGGGCGACGAATGGATGATCTACACACCCGCAAACCTAGCATTTGGAGAAGAAAGCCCCCCCGGCATACCGCAGGGTTCGGCTTTCGTCACACGCATGAAAGTCATTAGCGCAAAAAGCGGCGACTATCCCGGCACCGCCCACTGGGACACTTATACGCTCTGGGATCCCGAGGCCGATGGGGTCATAACAACCGATAGCGGCCTCCAATACGTCGTTCTGAAATCTGGATCAGACGGCGGCGTGGCACCAAAGATCAATGACGTGGCTGTGGTGCACTATGAAGGCCGCTTCGCCGAATCTGGCGAGGTGTTCGACAACAGTTTTGCGCGAGGCTCGCCTGGCAATTTCCGCGTGTCGCAGATCATACCAGGATGGACCGAAGCGCTACAGCTCATGAAACCTGGCGACGAATGGCTGCTCTATATCCCCGCGGATCTCGCCTATGGTGAAAGTGGACGGCCCGGCGTGCCCCCGAACGCCGATCTGATTTTCCATGTCGACCTGTTTGGATCCATCCCAGACGATTATCCCGGAAATGAGATCTGGGAGGCGAATTGGCCCTGGAATCCAGATGCGGACGGTGTCGAGGTAACCGAGAGCGGCATCGAATATATCGAGCTCACATCAGCGCCTGAAGGGGAAACCAAGCCGAAACCGGGCGATACGGTCGTCGTTGACTATGATGGCCGCCTCTCATCCAATGGCGCGCGCTTCGATGGCACATTTGACGGCGCGACACCCCTCACCATTGAAGTTGGCCGGGTCATCCCAGCTTGGACAGAAATGCTGCAACTCATGGATCCGGGTGATGACTGGCTGGTACACATTCCATCAGAGCTCGGCTACGGCGAGGAAGGCACACCAGGCGGCCCGATCCCGCCGAATGCAGATCTGATGTTCCGCATCAAGCTGAATGAATTCTTCGGCAAACAGGTCTCAGACACCGAAGCCTGGGACAGGCTGACACCCTGGAACAGTGAGGCAGACGGCGTCCAGAAAACCGCATCGGGCCTTGAATATGTCGTGATTGAGAGCGGCCCAGAAGACGGACAAAGTCCAACTCCCAACAGCCGCGCAGTCGTCTATTATGAAGGTCGGCTGGCCGAAACCGGAGCGACATTCGACAGCGCATATGAACGCGGTCGCTATGCCGAATTCGGCGTCACACAGGTTATCCCGGGTTGGACCGAAGCCTTGCAGCTGATGAAACCCGGCGACCGCTGGATGCTCTATCTTCCGGCCAACATCGCCTATGGCGAACGAGAGGCGGGATCGATACCGGCAAACTCCGACCTGATCTTCGAAGTCCAGCTTATGGCCGTCCAGTGAGCCACAATGAGCACCCCTGATCGGATACTTGTAACCGGAGGGGGAGGACGGCTGGGACGAGCGCTTAGGTCAATTGGTTGCAAGGCATACGCGCGCAGCGAGCTTGACATCACCAATCCGAAAAGTGTTTCCCGCGCGCTAGATCACGCCGGTCCTGCGATCGTCATTAACGCTGCGGCCTATACCAATGTCGAGGCGGCGGAGACCGATCGAAGTGGTGCATTTGCAGTAAACGCAGAAGGTGCGGGCCATGTCGCCAACGCCTGCGCAGAGCGAGATATCCCGCTGATTCACATCTCGACAGATTATGTATTTGGCGACGGCGATCCGGCTCAGCCGATCTCGCCAGCTGCCACCCCCGCCCCCCTATCCATCTACGGCGAGAGCAAACACGCCGGTGAGCAAGCCGTCCAATCGGCAGGCGGACAATCCACCATCGTCCGCGTATCTTGGCTGTATGATGGGGGCGAGAGCACGTTCATCGACAAGATGCTGAAAATTGCGGCCACCCGGGACGCCTTGACGATCGTCGACGATGCCATGGGCCGACCCAGCCATGTCGCCGACCTCGCTCCCTGTCTGGTCACGCTGGCAAACTTGGTCCTGGAGCGCCAAGCCGGCCTTCCTGAGATCTTACATATGGGGCCGAGAGAGCCGGCCAGCAGATATGATTGGGCAGTCAGGCTATTTGAGGTCAGCGCAGAACTCGGCGGCCCGTCACCCTCCCTCACACGCTGTACATCCGATGCTTTCCCCACAAAGGTCCGCCATCCACTGGGTCTGGTTCTAGAAGTTGGCGAGACTGAGCCCTTGCTGGGACAAATGCCATCCTGGCATAAGGCGACACGGGTGGCCGTGACGCAGCGCCTGGCCAACGCAGCAGAGGTCTAATCTCGGTGGCAGATCGCGTAGACCCATGGCTGACGGTCATCATTGTCAATTACAATGGGGAGCGCTTCCTTCAGGGGGCATTGGACTCCCTCGCAGCACAAACCGAACAGACCTTCGATGTTATTCTCGTCGACAATGCATCGACGGACGGCTCGCTCGAGACCCTGAAAACGGACCACCTGCCAAGGTTCAAACTTATAGCCTCGGAGCAAAATCTCGGCTTCGCCGGCGGCAACAATCTCGCTGCCGAGCAGGCAACAACTCCCTGGATCGCGCTGCTTAACCCGGACGCTGCGGCGCTGTCTGATTGGGTCGCCGCTTTGCGAGCAGCAACGGAAACCCATCCTGACGTATCAGTATTTGCCGGAGCCACACTTCGAATGGATCAACCCAATATCATTGATGGTGCCGGCGACGCCTATTTTGGGTTGGGTCTCCCATGGCGAGGCGGGTTTGGGCGGCCCGCGTCAGAGCTGCCGGAGGCCGGTACGTGCTTTTCGCCATGCGGCGCTGCCGCCCTGTACCGCCGAGATGTCTTTCTGAGCGTGGGTGGGTTCGAAGAACGTTACTTCTGTTTCTGCGAAGATGTCGATTTATCGTTTCGGTTACGGCTCCAAGGCCATGGCTGCGTCTTCTGGCCCACCGCCAAAGCCTATCATTATGGCGGTGGCTCGACTGGCAAGGCGAGTGACTTCGCGGTGCGCCATGGCACACGCAACCGGATCTGGACCTTCTTCCGGAACATGCCGCCCATCGCGCTGATTGTGCTGTCTCCGTTTCACGTCTTGATGACGTTAGCCTTGGTCTTTCGCGCCTTGTTCAAGGGGGAGCTGAAACCGACCCTTCGCGGTTTGCAAGAGGGCGTCTTTGGTGGCCAGCTCTTCGCCGGCCGGCGCGGCATCCAAAAGAGCCGGACCCTATCGAGCTGGCAGATCCTTAAAACAATGAGCTGGAACCCCGTCCGGATGCTGACACGCAAACCGGACGTTCGCCCATTCGACACTCACTGATTGAACTTAGCCATCATCTGATGGGGGAACATTCATGCCTTTCTGGACGGCCGGGCGGGCACTGACAGCGTCGTGCCATCGGGAGACGTTTGGAAAACTGCTCCCTGTCATCTGCTCAACAGCTCCGAGCGCGGGGAGCGACCACGGATACGTTGCGATATCGGCAATCGAATAGTCCCCGGCCATAAATTCAGTCTTGCCAAGTTGCGTGTCGAGCACCTTGTAGAGCCGCGCCGCCTCGGTCGCGAACCGTTCAATGGCTGCGGGGATCTTGTCTTCCCGGTATCTGGCAAAATGATTGAGCTGGCCAAGCATGGGGCCAAATCCACCGACCTGCCAGGCAAGCCATTCGAGCACCTTCGCCCGCTCCGGTGTCCCAATGGCCGGGAGGAGTTTCCCGGATTTTTCTGCAAGATATGTAAGGATCGCGCCGCTTTCAAACACACTGACACCATTGTCCGTATCGACAATGGCGGGGATCTTGTTGTTCGGACTAATGGCTAGGAACGCCGAACCAAATTGCTCGTCATTGCCAATATTGATGGGCTTCACCTCATAGGGCAGACCCATTTCCTCCAGCGCTACCGAGATCTTGCGTCCGTTGGGTGTTGTCCAAGTGTATAATTCAATCATGTCAGCCCGTCCTTCTTCCATGCTGCTCAATCTACAGGACACATGATGACACAGGCCCCGGACTGACAAGACCCCGATGAAAGAAATCAGAAAAGCTGCATATAAAGATATAAGCATATATTGATATGATTGCTTCAGCAGTTTATGCACGCTGTTTGTTTTGCCGCGAGAGGTGCCGTTCCGTGTCCGATTTCTACTTCACCAGTGAGAGTGTTTCCGAGGGACATCCAGATAAAGTATGCGACCGTGTCTCTGACGAAATCGTAGATCTTTATTTCCGGGAAGCCCATGCAACCGGGTTCGATCCGGCACGGGTTCGAGTGGCTTGTGAAACCGCGACAACAACAAACCGTGTCGCTCTTCTTGGTGAGATTCGCGGTCCCGAGATCGACCGCGGCGTGGTCGAAGCGACCGTGCGCGCGGCGATCAAGGACATCGGATACGAGCAGGAGGGCTTCCACTGGGAGAGGCTCGATTTCTCCAATTGGCTGCATGAACAGTCGGCAGATATCGCCGCCGGGGTCGACGAGGGCACGGGCACATTCGCGGACGCTGGTGCCGGTGACCAAGGGATTATGTTTGGGTATGCCAGCAGCGAAACACCGGAGCTCATGCCGGCTCCGCTTCTCTATTCGCATCAGATTCTGAAACGCATGGCAGACCTTCGCCACTCCGGCGAGCGCCCAGAATTCGAGCCGGACGCAAAAAGCCAGGTGACGCTCATCTATGCAAACGGCAAACCCGTCGACGTTGATACGGTGGTGGTCTCAACGCAGCACGGCGCGGGGCATTCAGCCGATGAAATCCGTGAGCTTGTCAGGCCCATCGTGAAGGACGTGCTCCCCGAGGACTGGTTCCCGGACGAAGATAAGTTCTATGTCAATCCGACCGGGAACTTTGTCATTGGTGGACCAGACGGCGATGCCGGACTGACGGGGCGCAAGATCATCGTCGATACCTATGGCGGCGCAGCCCCCCACGGCGGCGGAGCCTTTTCAGGCAAAGATCCAACCAAGGTCGATCGTTCTGCAGCCTATGCCTGTCGGTATCTTGCAAAGAACGTGATCGCAGCCGGCCTCGCTGAGCGCTGCACGCTTCAGGTCAGCTACGCCATCGGTGTGGCAAGACCGCTCTCGATCAATGTGAACCTGCACGACACGGGCGACGTGGACGAGCGGAAACTCGAGACCGTCCTGATGGACGTTGTGGACCTCAGTCCACTGGGTATCCGAACAGCGCTCGATCTCAACCGACCCATTTATGCCCGCACAGCAGCATATGGCCATTTCGGACGCGACGCGGACCAGGATGGCGGCTTCAGCTGGGAGCGAGTCGACCTCGTTGAAGCCATCAAGGCAGCAGTCTGAATTTTCGAAAATACCGCCTATATTCAAACACGTGCTCGGTTAACACGCCTATCGGGCGAACAGGTCGACCTCCAGATTCCAGCGCCGGGTGAAAAATTCACCCGGGCCAGACGTTCACCACATTCGGTTGATATGGTTTACTCATCACTCAACCATGTGGGGACATGTCAATGCGCAAACATATACCGTTCTCAGGGGGACTGACGGCAAAGCTGGCCGTCCTGGCGCTTCTGCTTACAGGCCCAGTCGCCACCGCCCAGGACAAAACCAATAACACAGCCCCGGTCTACCAAGTATTGGACCAGCAAAGCCGGGACCGCATCCGCGAGAATCAAGCGAAGGCAGGAGAGGGTGACATCTCTCAACCTTATGTCATCTACGATACGAAGTTGAACGGCCAAGCCGACACGCGGATCATAACCGAGACAGCCCAACCAAACGGCGGACCGGCGACGCTCACCAAACCGAACCGGCTGCGTCTGCCTGGCGGACAACTGCCCGACGCGTTCCTTGGTGGCGGCGCTCCGATCGATCAATCCATCAATCGTGGTCTCACTCCGGTTATTACCACACGGCCTGACCTGGACTCGGACGTGTATAAGCGCTCGGTCGCTGGCATGGATGCCGTCTGGCAAACGCCCGTCATTCCGGTGTGCTGGGAAAACATGGATCCCGAGCACGCCGACGGCTTGACCTGGACGGAAGATGCTGTCCGTCAGACTTGGGAAAAAGTCTCAAATCTGACCTTCACGGGTTGGGAAACTTGCGAAGACAATAGCGCCGGCATACGGATCAAGGTGGCTGACGAAGTCCCCAGGGTTGAAGATCTTGGGCGCGCACTCGACGGGTTGCCAGACGGCATGGTGCTCAATTTTACATTCGAATCCTGGGGGGCCGACTGCCAGGACTTCAGAGAGTTTTGCATTCGCGCGCTGGCCGTCCACGAATTCGGCCACGCCATCGGCCTGACCCATGAGCATAACCGTGATGATGCCCGCGAAGTGTGCGATGCCGATATCCAGGGACCCTTGCCGGCATTTTTCATGACACGCTACGACCCGACCTCCATCATGAATTATTGCTCGCCAGAATGGAACAATCAGGGCCAACTGTCCGCGCTCGATGTTGCCGGTGTCCGCATGCTGTACGGCCCATTCAGTGACGAAACCCCAGCCACCGTCGTGCTCGACGGATCGATGATGATAGGCGACGGGCCGAGCGTCCAGTTTTTCGCGATCGATCAGCCGCCTGTTGTTTTTGCCCTGACGGAAGAGATGCCCGTCAACACATGGCAGCTGAGCGTTTGCGACAACAATGACCGCGTTGTCCGCATCGATTACGGCGCGTCTGTTCAACCGGATAGCCACCTGATCGATGTGACCTATACGACAACCCTATTGTCGGCAGACAGCTGCGTCCCGCGGGCGGAACTCTTATCGGAAACCCAGACGGACACTCTGTCTGATCCGGTCTTTTTTTCACCATTCAGACAATTTGATCTGCCGGCCGGAGCCAGTGGCGACGCGATCACCGTGTATGCGTCCATGCGACGGACCGTGGGGGATGAACAAATCGTGGAGAGCTGTGAAGGTTGCAGTGCGGCAGCCTCCGAGGCGATCTTCGCGAACCCGCCCCATACAGGTCACAGTCACGCAGAGCCTGAGCCGGCCAAGTCTCCATGGCCGGACGAATTGGACGCTGACTTCAAAGCCTGTGAGACCGCCGCGCTGGCCGGACCAGGGTTTGAGGGCGGCGACTGGCCCGAAGCGGAAATCAAACGCCTCTGCACCAGAACACCGACCTCAAAGGAACCGGCGGCGTGCTACGCATCGGTCGTCGGGGATGGCTTAGAATGGGGCGGCGGCACGGTATGGGTGCCACAGAACATTGTCAGTTTGTGTGAGGGCACGCTCGACGCCAAAACCCGGATCGGCTGCTTCGTCGATCAACGCGAGTCCGGGCTAACCTGGCAAGCAGCCATTGAGACCTGCAAATCGACTTAAGTCACCGGCGTGACATCGCCATAGACAATGAAGTGAGGATTGTCATAACCCCGCTCGGACTTGCCATAGAGCAGCGGCGTCCCCTCTTCCTCTAGAACCCGTCCACCGGCCGCCTCGACGACGGATTGGCCCGCAGCGGTGTCCCACTCCATCGTCCGGCCCATACGCGGATAAAGGTCAGCCTCACCGGCCGCAATCAGGCAGAATTTGAGTGACGATCCTGCAGAGATGATATCGCCGATCTCAAACTTCTGAAGGAAGGCATCCGTCTCCGGCGTGCGATGCGACTTTGAAGCAATGGCCGTTATGCGGCGATCTGCTTTGCGAATGCGTAATGGTCGGCGATCGGCAATTGCGGGAACAACCCCGCCAGGGTCAACCTCCGCCTGCCAAGCAGACGAGACACCATCGGCCACAAACAGGCGCGACAATGCCGGTGCATAAACCACCCCCATAACCGGCCGACCATGTTCGATGATGGCAATATTGACCGTGAACTCGCCCCGCTTATTGATAAACTCTTTCGTACCATCGAGCGGGTCCACAAGGGCAAATCGGTGACCATGCTCCGGAATATTACCAGCATCTACTGACTCCTCTGCGATGACAGGAAGATCAGGGTCAGCTTCGGCCAGCGCTGCCAGAATGAGAGTCTCCGCTTTTTGATCAGCCTCGGTCACCGGTGACGCATCACCTTTCCGGGCGACATCGAAATCGGTCTCATAGATATCCATGATGATGCGGCCTGCCTTTACAGCAATTTCGGCCAGGACGTCGCCTGTTAGCGGCATGGAAAACTCCTTATCTGGAAAACTCTAAGTGCTCTATCCGCGGTGCCAATCAGGAGCCAGCGGAATTTGCTGTTGCGCCCGAATATGTCGCCTCATAGGACACTGGAAACGCCACGGAGCGGGCGATGAAGCAGTATTTGTGTATCTCATGATGGAGCGCATCTGCCTGATCAGCGTCGGCGATATCGCTGAGGGTGATGCGAGGCCGAAGGGTCGCACTTACAAAACGCCCCGCACCAGAGGGGTCCGTCTCCCCAATTCCGACCGGATCATCTGCATAAGCCATAATAGTGATCTTCGCTCGGCTTGCCAGATGCAAGAACCACAACATGTGACAGGCCGACAGCGAAGCAATGAGCATGTCTTCCGGGTTCGGCAAAGAAGGGTCACCGCCGAGTAAGGGGTCATTGGAACAATGGATCACCGGCTTGCCGGGCGTCTCAACATTCCAAGTTCGATCGTACCCTGAATACGTCCGTGTTCCGTCTCCGCGATTGCCTGTCCAAACAATCCGGGCGGCGTATTCGTGGGCTGTCTTCATCGTATTCATCGATGGGCCCTCAGACGCCGCCGCGCACAACGCGATTGAGATATGCGCCATAGCCGGTCTTCTCCAGACGCTTGGCATGGCGCGCCAATTGCGCGTCATCAATAAACCCGTTGCGCCAGGCGATTTCTTCAAGACATGCGACCTTTAACCCCTGCCGGGCTTCGATCGTTTGCACAAAGTGCGAGGCTTCCAGAAGAGAATCATGCGTGCCGGTATCGAGCCAAGCATACCCACGGCCAAGCGTGCACACCGTCATGGCACCATCCTTGAGATAAAGCTGGTTGAGATCGGTGATCTCAAGCTCGCCGCGCTTAGATGGGGTCAGCGACCTCGCCCGCTCGCTAACCGTTCCGTCATAGAAGTAGAGACCCGTCGCAGCAAAGTTGGATTTCGGGTGTGTTGGTTTTTCCTCGATTGAAATCGCGCGCCCGGCAGCATCGAATTCAATCACTCCATAACGTTCAGGATCCGCGACCTGATAAGCAAAGATGCGCGCGCCAGACATTAAGTCAGCGGCCTCCTTCAGCTCTTCCTGCAGGCCGTGACCATAGAAAATATTATCGCCAAGAACCAAAGCAGACGGCTCACCCGCGAGAAACGCCTCACCGATAATGAAGGCCTGTGCAAGACCGTCCGGAGACGGTTGAACAGCAAATGAAAGATCAATCCCCAGCTCATGGCCATCCCCGAAGAGACGCTGGAAAGCGGGTTGGTCCTCTGGCGTCGTGATAATCAGGATCTCCCGTATCCCAGCAAGCAGAAGCACGCTCAAGGGATAGTAGATCATGGGCTTGTCATAGATCGGTAGGAGCTGCTTTGAGACGCCGCGCGTGATCGGATGAAGTCGCGTGCCACTGCCGCCGGCCAGGATAATACCTTTCATCGACTGCCCCTAACCCGCCTAGCGAGCGAGACCAAGACGGCTGCCGTCAAAGCCCCGCCGGCGAATGTTCTCCAGCCAGTCCCCGTTGGACAGATACCAATCCACCGTTTGCGCGAGGCCGACCGAGAGGTCGGTTTTGGGCAGCCATCCCAGCGCATGCTCCATCTTGGAGCAGTCAACGGCATAGCGCTGATCATGTCCGGGGCGATCCTCAACAAAAGCAATCAAACTCTCATGGGGGTGCCAAGGCGCGTCGGGAAAACGGCGATCAAGCTCGGCACAAATCCGTTTAACAAGCTCGATATTTGCCAGCTCTGCGCGCCCGCCAATCATGTAGGTCTCACCGAGCGCCCCCTTTTCAGCCACAAGCAGAAGCGCATCGGCATGATCATCGACATAGAGCCAATCGCGAACATTCTCGCCCTTGCCATAGACAGGGATCGGTTCGCCCTTGCGGGCCGTCTCGATCACCACGGGAAGAAGCTTCTCAGGAAACTGATAGGGTCCGTAATTGTTGGAACAATTGGAGATAACGAAGGGCACCCCGAACGTCTCACCCCAGGCCCGGACAAGCATATCCGATGATGCCTTCGCCGCTGAATATGGTGAGCGTGGCTGATAGGGGGACGCTTCGGTGAAATGACCGGTCGGGCCGAGCGATCCAAAGACCTCGTCCGTGGAAACATGATGGAAGCGAAAATCCAGGGGCGCATTACCACTATCGACAAACCCCCGCGCCGCTTGAAGCAAGGTATAGGTGCCAACAATATTGGTCTCAACAAAGGCCCCCGGGCCATCGATTGAGCGGTCGACATGCGTTTCGGCAGCGAGATGCATAATCGCATCCGGCTCGAAATCGGCGAGAAGGGCCGCCATTCGAGGACCGTCACAAATGTCAGCTTCCTCAAAGCGATAATTGGCATCTGTCTCGATGTCGACGAGGTTGGCGAGATTGGCGGCATAGGTGAGCTTGTCGACATTGAGAACAGAGTGCCCACGTGCGATCGCCATGCGCACAACCGCCGACCCAATGAAGCCAGCCCCGCCCGTGATGAATAACTTCGCCATGCTCGAATTCCGCTTAGTGCAAACCTTGTTTGGTTAAAGCGGCAAATGCCCATTGTCGATGAGAATTGACCGCGGTGCATCCAGGGGTCCGTCGCCAATCATGACCCGCCCGCCCGCAGCGCTCACAATCGCCATGCCCGCTGCCACGTCCCAAAGGCGCGCGCCAGTTTCGGCATACCGGTCGATACGGCCTGCCGCGACATAGGCCGCTGCCATTGTGGATGTGCCGAGCATACGAACCTTCTTCCAGTCGGCAAATCCCGCCGCCATCTCACCGAGAGCACCGGCAGAATAGTCACCCAGCACGGGCAATCCTGTGGCGAGGATTGCTTTTTCTTTACGTGAAACCGTTGATACCTTGATCTCGGCACCGTTAAGGGTGGCAGATATCCCCTCGCCACCAAGATAAATCTCATCGAGATTGAAATCATATATCGCCCCGAGAACAGCGTCCTCTCCGCGCATAAGGCCAATCGACACGGCGCAGAGCGGTATCTCACGATGATAGTTGGCGGATCCGTCTAACGGATCGACGACCCAGAGATGATCTGCTTCGCTCTGCCGATGTTGCCCGCTTTCTTCAGCAAGTATGGGAAAGGTCGAATGCGCCTTAAGGCAATCAAGGATAACCGCCTCGGCAGCCTGGTCAGCTGCAAGCTTTATGTCACGCCCGACATTGCTGAGAACCCCCTGTGTCTCATCCCCTCGACCCGCCAAGAGGGCCCCGGCCGATCGTGCGGCGGTCTCTGCAAGCTCAAGAAGAGACGAATAATCCATCATCTCACCAGGCTAAAGCTTATCATCGAAGCCGCGATCTTTCAGGTCCTTGATAACACGCTTCACCTCTTGAGCCCTCGCCTTCGGCATCACCAAGACTGAGCCTTGATGGGCCACCACGATCATGTCCTCCAAGCCGAGCCCCGCGACCGTGACGGATCCATCAGAACGAATATGGCTGCTGTCACTGTCAATGGATACAATGGAGGCAGAGTGTTTCGCCTCACCAGCCATCTCGGCGAGTGCAGGCCAGCCACCAATATCGCTCCAGCCGCACTCGACCGGACCAATCATAGCGGCGCGGGACGTCACTTGCATGACCGCAACATCCACAGGCGCGCTCGGACACCCGCCGAATGCGCCAGCGTCGAGCTTGACGATACCGTCCTCAGACCCCTCAGACGGCAGAGAAGCATCGACAGCGCGAAGAATATCGGGGCAATGCGCCGTCATCTCAGCGATCATGCTGTCGGGACTGAAGAGAAAAATACCTGCATTCCAGGCATGGCGGCCACCATCAAACAATTCCTGATCGAGCGGTGGCTGGGGTTTCTCAACAAAATTCGTGACCTTTCTTGCATGATCATCGATCGCCTCGCCGGGTTCGATATGGCCAAACCCACTTTCGGGGCGGGTCATGGTGATCCCAAAAGTCACGATTGATCCCCCCTTGGCCGCCGGCGCACCATTCCCAACCGCAGCTCTAAAGGCATCCGGGTCAGGGACGTGGTGATCGGACGGCATCAGGAGGCACAACCCGTCACCCGGCAAACCCGCCACGATCCGAGCCGCCACACCGGCAACAGCAGCAGTGTTCTTTGGTTCTGGTTCCAACACGATCGCCGATGGGCGAATGCCGACATCGCGTAACTGGGTCTCGATCAAATCGAGATAGTCAGCCCCACCGATGATGACCGGGGCACCGATACCAATGCCCTCAATGTCCGACCCGAGCCGTGTGACTGTTTCCTGAAACAAAGAACGGTCCACGTCGACGAGATTCTGGAACTGCTTGGGTTTCGACTGACGTGAGACAGGCCAAAGGCGCGTGCCGGCCCCACCGACCATCAAAACTGGATATATCAACATGAAAAAGTGCCCTGATACTCAACGGGACACTGATGCGAGGTTCCCCTGAGAATTGCAAGCCGCGGTCGCGGTTCACCTATTCAACCGTCACCGACTTGGCGAGGTTGCGCGGTTGGTCAACATCCGTGCCCTTCTCTACGGCGATATGGTAGGCCAGCAATTGAACGGGGAGCGCATAGAGAATGGGCGCGATGAACGGGTCACAGGCCGGCAGTTCAACAACGTGCTTTGGTGCGCCGGCCGCCTCAGCAATCCCTTTAGCATCAGACAACAAAACGACCGACCCACGCCGAGCTGATACTTCCTGTAAGTTCGACAGCGATTTCTCAAAGAGATGATCATACGGCGCGACGAATATAACGGGTGTCTCTTCATCGATCAGGGCGATTGGGCCATGCTTCAGCTCGCCGGATGCATACCCTTCCGCATGAATGTAGCTGATCTCTTTGAGCTTCAAGGCACCTTCCAACGCTATGGGAAAGTGCACACCACGACCGAGATACAGGACATCCCGAGCTCGGGCGAGGTCGCGGGACAATTTGGCGATCGGTTCGGACAGGAGCAGCGCCTCTCCCATCAATCTCGGCACAGACTCCAAGGCCTGGATCATTCGAACCTCATCTTCACGTGACACCGATCCACGCGCTTTTCCAAGTTCGATCACCAAGGCAGCAAGCGCGCAGAGCATACCCGTAAAGGCTTTGGTTGAGGCCACGCCAATTTCGGGACCCGCGAGAATCGGAAGAACAAGATCGGCCTCTCGCGCGATTGTGGATGTCGGAACATTGACAATCGCCGCCGTCTTGAGACCAGCCTCTTTGCAATAACGGAGCGCAGCCAACGTATCTGCCGTTTCGCCAGATTGCGATACAAAAAGCGCCAAGCCGCCCGATAGGAGCTTGGGCTCTCGGTAACGGAATTCTGAAGCAATGTCGGTCTTAATTGGAATGCCTGCAACTTGCTCGAACCAATATTCTGCAACGGCGCAGGCATAATAGGCGGTACCGCAGGCCACCATTTGAATGCCCTTGATATCAGCGAGATCGACATCCCCCGTGTTCGGTAGAGTTACCGCCTCATTCAAGGGGTCGAGATAGGCCCCAATCGTCCGTGCCGACGCTTCTGGCTGCTCATAGATCTCCTTTTGCATGAAATGGCGATAATTGCCTTTTTCGACCATCGCACCCGCACCTTCGATCAACGATGAGCGGCGATGCACAGCCGTATTAGACGCATCGAATATCTCGCACCCGGACCGCGTGACCACACACCAATCGCCCTCCTCGAGATAGACAATGCGCCGAGTGAATGGCGCGAGAGCAAGGGCGTCCGATCCGAGAAACATCTCACCGTCACCCACGCCAATCGCGAGGGGAGACCCTTTTCGCGCCCCAATCATCAGATCATCTTCACCCTCGAAGAGGACAACGATCGCGAAAGCCCCTTCCAGCTTAGACAGGGTCACTTTTACCGCATCGGTCGGACTGTCTCCGGCTTGAAGTCGGTCGGCAATGAGGTGAGCAATGGTTTCTGAATCAGTCTCGGTTTCAAAAGCGTGGCCAGCGGCTTCTAACGCTTCGCGGAGCACCCGGAAATTTTCAATGATCCCATTGTGGACGATGGCGACGGGCCCGGACATATGCGGATGCGCATTGGTGACATTAGGCTCACCATGGGTTGCCCAGCGGGTATGGCCAATACCAGCAGTCCCATTCGGTACCTCCTTGGCAAGGGCTTCGCGAAGGTTTTGCAGCTTTCCCTTCGCCCGCACACGAACCAGCTTATCGCCGTCCAATGCAGCGATTCCTGCACTGTCATAGCCGCGATACTCTAGTCTTTGCAGGGAATCCAACAGACGATACGCAACGGGGTCTTTACCCAATATGCCTATAATTCCACACATGATAGCGCCGTCTCCTCGCCCTTAAGCTGACCATTTCCCCATAGATGGTTTTGGCAGATTGCAAAATTCTTGTGGGTTTGCGACTGGAGAATGGCACACAGAGGGTGTTGTGATGACGAGAAAATATTTCGGGACCGATGGCATTCGCGGTCGCGCAAACAAAAGCCCAATGACACCAGAGATCGCCATGCGCCTTGGGATGGCAGCAGGCAAGTACTTTCGATCGACCGACCCGCGGCGGCACTCTGTTGTGATTGGCAAGGACACAAGATTGTCCGGCTATATGATTGAGCCGGCACTGGCGGCAGGGTTTACAGCTGTCGGAATGGACGTGACTCTGTTCGGCCCCCTCCCGACACCAGGGGTTGCCATGATGACCCGATCATTGCGCGCCGATCTCGGTGTTATGATTTCGGCCTCTCATAATGCATATCACGACAACGGGCTGAAACTGTTTGGACCGGATGGCTATAAGCTCTCTGATGACATCGAACTCGAGATCGAAGCCCTGATGGGTCAGCCTTTGAACTCCGGGCTCGCCGGCTCTGCAGACCTTGGACGAGCCCAGCGGATTGATGAAGCGCCCTCGCGCTACATCGAAATTGTCAAAGGCACATTTCCCAGGGGGATGCGTTTGTCGGGGTTACGTATTGTCGTCGATTGCGCAAATGGTGCGGCGTATAAAGTGGCTCCGCGGGCGCTTTATGAGCTTGGTGCCGAAGTCTTCCCCATTGGCGTGGAACCGAACGGCTTCAACATCAATGAGGAAGTTGGATCGACGGACACAGCCGCACTCAAAAAGGCTGTCAAAACATACCGGGCCGATATCGGCATCGCACTCGACGGAGACGCCGACCGCTGCATCCTTGTTGACGGCGACGGCCGGGAGATCGATGGCGATCAACTGATTGGCCTTATCGCGAGCCAATGGAAGGCGGCAGGCAAGCTCGCAAAGCCGGGCGTCGTCACGACGATCATGTCCAATCTTGGCCTTGAGCAATATCTCGACGGCATCGATTTGAAACTTGTCCGCACAAAAGTCGGTGATCGCTATGTGGTCGAGGAAATGCGGACCGCAGGCTATAATCTGGGCGGAGAACAATCAGGTCATATTGTTCTTTCGGACTTCTCGACGACAGGCGATGGTCTCATCGCGGCTCTGCAAGTGCTCGCTGTGATGGTCGACGCCGACAAACCACTCTCTGAAGTGGCGCGCGTCTTCGAACCGGCCCCTCAGCGACTGATCAATATAAGATATGGCGACACTGACCCCTTGGACGATACCACGGTGAAGCAAACCATCGCCAAGGTGAAGAAGCGACTTGGCAAGTCAGGGCGCCTCGTCATCCGCAAATCTGGAACCGAACCCCTTGTCCGAGTGATGGCCGAAGCCCAGAATGAACAGAAAATGGTGAACGCCGTCGAGGAGGTCGCCGAAGCCGTGCGCAAGGCGAGCTAACCAGCCGCAGAAAGCAATCAAATGACACGATCGCGCTGGGTAGGAAGTGTTCTTGCGGGGCTCCTCCTGTCCATTTCCGGACTATTGATATGGGGAGGCGCAGGCACACAGCTCGCACTTGACGCGGGACATGTGCCAAGCGCGACCGGAAACCATCACGATCGAGCAAAGGGACCACCATGGTCCCTCAGCGTCGTGCACCCCTATCTCAAATGGCAAACCAAGACTGGAACGCGGGCCGGATACTCCATGGCTTTGTTCCAAGATGGCCAGTTGCGATACGCGATCCAACACGGCGTTTCCGATCTTGAGAAGCATGCGAAGATTGGCACCGATACGCGCTTTCGCATCGCATCCATGACAAAGCCGATAACGGCCGTTGCCGCCATGATCTTGGTTGAGCGCGGTCTCATCGACTTGGACCATCCGATTGCGCACTACATCCCAGCCTTTGCCGACACAATGGTCTGGCAGGATGGCACTCGCATCGCACCAAACCGCCCACCGACCATACATGACCTCTTAACCTTTACAGCCGGCATTGGCAGCCCGAACGGGTCGGGCCGGCTAGATCTGGATAATCTGTGGTCGGATCGCCTATATGAGCTGTCAAACAGTGCCGCGTTGGAAGCGCGCGTGAATATCATGGCCACCCTCCCACTCTACAACCAGCCGGGGGAGAACTGGCATTACGCTTCGTCACTGACGGTGATGGCACGCATCATCGAAATTGCCAGCGGTCAGTCGTTTGAGGATTTTCTGGACCAGGAAATTTTTGATCCGCTTGGAATGACTCGAACAGGTTTCATGCCGCAGGAAAATCAGCGCGCGGACATAGCTGCTCTGTACACACATGATGCAAACCAGCGTCTCGCAATGAGGCCAGATGCCGAATTTCATCCAAAAGGGCGGGTGAGCGGTGATGGACGTCTGGTGTCGACTTTGCCGGATTATATGCGCTTTGCCCTTATGCTCTGGAATGGCGGCACATATAACGGCGTGCAGATCCTCTCTGAAGACTCCATCGCCAAGATGACGACACCCTATGTGAACGACGGCGTTCTGTCCCAATACGATATTGAAGGCCTAAGCTGGGGGTACGGGCTGGCGATTGTCACAGATGCCGAAGCCACACCCATGCCCGACAAGGATGGCGATCTGTTCTGGTCTGGGGTGAACGGCACACATTTTTGGATCAGTCCGGCCAACGACACCGTATTCGTCTATATGACCCAGTATCGCGCGCCCTCGGATGAAACGGGCCGGCCTCGGGGCGCAGAAATCCCCTTTGTGGTCCAGGCTGTCGTCAACAACCGCCTTAGATAGCGGCCTCAATAACCAGCGAGGTTAGGCCGGTTTGCGCGTTCAGGCGCAGAATCTGAGCGAGAGGGGTTCGCGGCGCGAGCCCATGCCGATAGAAACAGCGGATGAAGGCTCCTCCAGCGAAAACCTACTTCTCCCCGTCGACGGCACTTGCGGTCGTGATCGCGAATATGGTCGGCACAGGTGTATTTACGAGCCTTGGGTTTCAACTGGAAACACTCCAATCCGGCTTCGCCCTGATCATGTTATGGGTCGTGGGGGGCGTGGTCGCAATTTGCGGGGCACTATCCTATGCAGAGCTCGGAGCCGCCCTTCCCCGGTCAGGCGGCGAATATAACTTCCTAGGGAAAATCTATCACCCATCGGCGGGGTTCATTTCAGGATGGATTTCATCGACCATCGGCTTTTCAGCGCCCGTCGCCCTCGCCGCAATGACCTTTGGGGCCTATACCATATCCTCAATATTGCCGGACGCAGATGACGCGGCCACGCAATGGATGGAGCGGGGATTGGCAATCGGGTTAATCCTGGCACTGACAGCCGTACACACCCGGCGGCGGGAAACCAGCGGCCAATTTCAGAGCTTTTTTACCCTCGTCAAAGTCCTTACGATCCTCGGCTTGAGCGTTGCGGGACTTGCGCTGGTCCCTCAGCTTCAACCGGTCAATCTGTTTCCGACGGCCAGCGACCCCGCAGCTCTGACATCGAGCGCGTTCGCAGTGTCGCTGATCTATGTCAGCTATGCCTATACCGGCTGGAACGTTGCGACATATCTGACGGGCGAGTTGGAAACGCCTCAACACAGCCTCCCGCGTATTCTGTTCGCGGGAGCTTTCGGCGTGATGCTGCTTTATATATTGCTCAACGCCGTTTTCCTTCTGACGACTCCGATGGAATTGATGGTGGGAGAAGTGGAAGTCGGCGTCATCGCCGCACGCTACGTCTTTGGTGAAACGGGCGCACTATTCACCGGCCTTGTGCTTGGCGTTCTGTTGATCTCAACGGTTAGCGCCATGACACTTGCCGGCCCCCGCGTCCTGCAAGTGATCGGACAAGACATCCCGGCGTTCCGCCTTCTTGCACGCGAAAACGCAGACGGTTTGCCCACCAACGCTGTGATTGTCCAGTCAGGCCTTGCTCTACTCTTCGTGCTGACAGCAACCTTCGATCAAGTGCTGGTCTTCGCGGGCTTCACTTTGGCATTGAACAGTTTTGTCGCCGTCGCAGGATTGTTCGTTCTGCGGATACGACGACCGGAACTAGACCGTCCCTTTCGCGTGCCGCTCTTCCCCTGGATTCCAATCGTCTTCCTGGGTCTCAGCGCCTGGACATTGATCTATGTCGTTATCGAACGGCCAGCAGAAGTGTTGGTCAGTATGGGACTTATTGCATCGGGAGCGGTGATCTTTGTTGTCAGCAAGACGCGAACCCCCGATGAGCGCGCCTAGACGGCTTATTATGGCGACGGCACAATCGCGAACACTTCGCCGTCGAGATCAGTGATCAACAAATTGCCAGAACTATCCACGGCAAATGATGTCGGAAGGTCAATTGTCCCCGCACTATCGGAGAACGAGTCATTCAATCTGACAAATACACTCGTGTCCTGGCTTGTACCGTCCACAAGATCGGTGAGCGAAACAGCCCAGATATTGGCGGTAATCGTATCGCCAAAAACATAGGTCTCGTCGAGATCGGCGATGGGACCGCGATAGACCACGCCGCCGACAACGGAATTGCCCTGGAACGGACCGGTACCATGGTCATAGTCCAGCAGTGGCGGGGTAAAGTCTGGTGAATCAGCCCCGCCATTAAAGGCCTCCGCCCCCTCGCGAAGATTCCAACCGAAATTCAGCCCTGACTGGCCTGACGAGATACGGCTGACTTCTTCGATAAGGTCTTGGCCGACATCGCCGATATAGAGATCGCCCGTAGGGACGTCGATGCTGGCGCGGAACGGATTGCGCAGCCCAAGCGCGAAGATTTCCGATGCGCCGCCCACCCCTCCCGGAAAGGCGTTTCCCGGCGGGATGGCATAGTCGCGCGTGTCATCGCCCGGAAAATCGTCGCCAGACACATCAATACGAAGCACCTTGCCAAGCAGCGAGGCCGGGTTTTGCGCAAACCCCATCGGATCGCCGCCGCTGCCGCCATCGCCGGTCGGGATCAGCAGAAAGCCGTCATTACCGAAGCCGATCCAACCGGCATTGTGGTTGGCGAAGGGCTGGTCGATGGCGAGGATCAAGTTTTCGGTGGCGGGGTCGACCTGCTCGGCGGCTGTGGTGAAGGTCTGATAGCTGCGGATCTCTGTATCACCGGAGGTGTTGGTGAGGTTGACGAAGATCAATCGGTCGGTGGCGAAATCCGGTGAGAAGGCCAAGCCGAGCAGACCCTGTTCGGATCCGCTGGAGACATCCCCAGAGATATCGAGAAACGGCACTGCATTCGTAACGCCCGTTACGGGGTCCAAAACGCGCACGATACCGCCTTGCTCGACAGCCAGGAGGTTTGGCCCCGTCGGCGCAGGAACGATCTGAACAAGATTTGAGAAACCGTCGGCAACCAACGAAAGCGCGAACGCCTCAGGGACGTCGGTAATCGTTACCATAATGTCGACCGATGCACTGGCACCCTCATCATCGGTCGCCGTCAGTGTGAATTCGTAGACATTGTCAGCGTTCTCATCCTGGGGGTCCTCGAAGTCCAAAGCGGTTTCGAGGTCGATTTCGGCCTCATCGCCATCGTCGTCCTCAAGGACAAAGAAGGCGGCGTCCGGCCCGCTGAGCATGAGGGTAATATCATCGTCGGCATCGTCGGCATCGTCAAACTCGATTTCGAGCACGTTGCCTGTGGTGTTTTCCGGGACTGTCGCGCTCGCCGCCCCGGAGAAGCTCGGCGCAGCATTGGATGATGTACCCGGAGGCGGCGGGGCCGGATCATCATCGTCGCTGCAAGAGGCAGCGCCCATAAAGACGACGAAACTGGCCAGCAGAATTTTAGGCTGATTGTTCATCTTGTTGCCTTCATGCCGCCGTCAGAAATGTCGAGATCACTTTCTTCCGATTGGTTTTCTCAAAATCCACAGTGAGCTTTGTCCCTTCCGCAGCGACGACTTTTCCGTAACCGAACTTATCGTGAAAAACACGCTGGCCGATCTCAAAACCTGAGTCACCTGAAGATGTTGCAATGAGATCCGCCTTGCCATCGATGATCGGGCCGGGGCCGGTTTCACGGGCAGCATATTTCTGCATCCGCTTCCAGCCGGGGCTTTCATAGGAGGAACGCTCGCCCAAATCTTCGATGGTTCCGGCGAAACCTGAATCTGCGCCGGGCTGGGTGGAGTAGCCGGTCTCCGAGACAGCATCGACATGTTCGTGGGGCAGCTCATCGACGAAGCGGGATGGCAGGACAGATTGCCAGCGGCCATAGATCTGGCGGTTGGCGACGAAGGAGATGTAGCACCGCTCGCGGGCGCGGGTGATGCCCACATAGGCAAGGCGGCGTTCTTCTTCGAGGCCTTTCATACCGGACTCGTCGAGACTGCGGCGGGAGGGGAACACCTCCTCCTCCCAGCCGGGCAGGAAGACTTGCGGCCATTCGAGGCCCTTCGCGGCGTGGAGGGTGAGGATCTGAACCTCGTCGCCCCCTGCTCCACCCGTCGACGCGTCCATGACGAGTTGAACATGTTCCAGGAAGGTCGGGAGACTATCGAACTCACCCATGGCGCGGATCAGCTCTTTGAGGTTGTCGAGCCGGGTCTGGGCCTGGGGGGACCGATCACGGGTGAGCATATCCGTATAGCCGGACTCGTCGAGGATCACCTCGGCAAGTTCGGTGTGGGGCATGCCGTTGGCGAGCCGGTCGCGCCACATATTGAGCTGGTCGGTGAACAGGGTGAGACCGCGCTTGGCACCGCCTTTGATCTCGTCGGTCTGCAGGATCATCGGCACAAGCACCGAGAGCGAGCGCCCATCATCGCGGGCATAACGCTGGAGCTTTTGCAGGGTCGTATTGCCGACGCCGCGCTTCGGCTGGTTGACCACACGCTCAAAGGCGAGATCGTCATCCGGCTGGTTGACGAGGCGCAGATAAGCCATGGCGTCACGGATCTCGGCCCGTTCGAAGAAGCGCGGACCGCCGATCACACGATACGGCACACCGAGCAGGATCATCCGCTCTTCGAAAAGGCGCATCTGCCAGGACGCGCGAACAAGGATCGCGCAGTCAGCATAGGTCCGACCCGACGCGCGCCAGGCTTCGATGTCATCACCGATCAAACGCGCTTCGGCTTCGCCATCCCAGAGGCCGCGAACTTTGACTTTCTCCGCATCGACGTCTTCGGCCTGTTCGGACCCAACATGAAGCGTCTTTCCGAGGCGACCCTTATTGTTGTCGATGACGGTGCTGGCAGCGGCGAGGATGTGTTCGGTGGAGCGGTAATTGGTTTCCAGGCGGATGACGTCAGCGCCAGGGAAGTCTTTCTCGAAACGGAGGATGTTTTCGACTTCCGCGCCACGCCAGGCATAGATCGATTGGTCGTCGTCGCCGACGCAGCAAATGTTGCCCGCCCCCTGGGCGAGAAGACGCAGCCAGAGATACTGGGCCACGTTCGTGTCCTGATATTCGTCGACGAGGATGTAGCGGAACTTCTCATGGTACTCGGTGAGGATATCAGGATTGTTCTGGAACAGGGTGATGTTGTGGATCAGCAAATCGCCGAAGTCGCAGGCGTTCAGAACTTTCAGGCGTTGCTGGTAAATCTCGTAGCATTTGATACCCTTGCCGCCCGCAAACATGTGGGCGTCTTCGGAGGGCACCTTGTCCGGGGTCTGGGCGCGGTTCTTCCAACCATCGATCAGGCTGGCGAGGAAGCGCGGCGTCCAGCGCTTAGCGTCGATCCCTTCAGCCTCGATAATCTGCTTGCAGAGGCGGATCTGATCATCGGTGTCGAGGATGGTGAAGTTCGACTTCAGATCGACCAGCTCGGCATGTTTGCGCAGAATCTGAGCAGCGATGGAGTGGAACGTGCCCAGCCAGCGAAGCCCCTCCCCCGCATCGCCGATCAGGGCGAGCGCCCGTTCACGCATTTCACGGGCCGCCTTGTTGGTGAACGTGACCGTCAGGGTCTGGGATGGCCAAGCCCGACGCGTGGCGATGATATGGGCAAGGCGGGTGGTCAGCACGCGGGTTTTGCCAGTACCCGCCCCCGCTAGAACGAGCAGCGGACCATCAACGGTTTCCACCGCGCGCCGCTGTTCGGGGTTTAATCCTTGCAGATAAGCGGCCTCGCTGACAGCAGCCGGCGCGCCGGCTGACGCTAGCTGGGAGATGGTTTGGGAGCGATTCGTCATATCCCAAACATATAGGGAACGCTGGTGAGGCGTAAGGGCTTGATCTGTTAAGTTGCAGATGCTTCCAGCGCGCGCTGTTCATCAATCCATGCGGGATCAATGCGGAGCTTCTTCGCAATTTTGTCGTCCGACGAAATAATCCGCCAAAAGGGGATAACGTCCGAGACCGGCTTGCCGGCCTCTAGGTCCTCAAGTGCCGCCTCAGCCGCGATCCGAACGAAAATTGCGGTGGACACCGGACACGTGCCGTCACAGCCCCTTTTGCGAGCAAGCGCCATGCGCATGGCGGGTATGTTCCGCGTTGTTCCATAGGGAATCTTTCGAATGAAGTCGGCGACGATCTGAGGCGTCCCAACAAACATGGTCTGCCCGGTTTTCAGACCACCAAAATTATAGTCGAGCACGACCTTCTTCGGTGCCTTATCTGCGGCAAGTTTTTCATGCGCTGTTTTCGCCATCGGGTCCTCCAAGACGCTTTCAAAGAAAGCTACCAGGGATACTCAGCAAAAAAATACCTCGAATTATTCCGTTACATTACAATCGACTATGTGCATCTAGTATAGCGTCATCAGGGCTTTGGCATCGTAATCTGCGAGATCATCGAAGCGCTCTTCTTTGATCTTGGTGGCCCAGAACGGGTCCTGGAGCAGCGCGCGACCAACAGCAACGAGGTCGAACTCCCCCTTCTCGACACGTTCAATCACATCCGAGATTGGACGTGTTTTGGAGCCTTCGCCTTGGAACGCCCCGATAAAATCAGAAGATAAACCGACAGAGCCAACGGTAATCGTTGGCAGTCCCGTAAGCTTCTTCGTCCAGCCAGCGAGGTTAAGCCCCTCATCCCCGTCAATTTCGGGGAACTCGGCCTCCCACCAGCGCCGCTGCGAGCAATGCAGGATATCGACACCTGCGTCGACAAAGACCTTGAGAAAGGCTTCCAGCTCCTGCGGTGTCTCAGCAAGCCGCGCGGAATAGTCCTGCTGCTTCCATTGTGAAAAGCGCAAAATCAGCGGCATATCGTCGGTCATCTGCCTGCGACATTCCGCGATAATCTCGCCGGCGAAAGTTGCACGGTCGGCCAGCGTGCCGCCATATTTGTCCTCGCGGGTGTTCATCACATTCCAGAAGAACTCATCGATCAGATAGCCATGAGCGCCGTGGATCTCGACGCTGTCAAAGCCGAGGCGGGCAGCATCGCCAGCGGCCTTGGCATAGGCGGCGACCATATCCGCAACTTCCGTGTCGGTTGGCTCCGGTTGGACCTGTTTGCCCTTATGGGTCTTGCCTGAGGGGCTATCAGAAACCGCGTCCGGGTGCGGACCCGTTCCCGGCCTGCGCATCATGCCCACATGCCAGATCTGCGGCGCAATCTTACCCCCCGCACCGTGGACTTTCTCAACGACATTGCCCCAGCCTTTTAGGGAAGCCTCTTCGTGGAAGTTCGGCACTTTGGGGTCATTGGACGCCCCGCCACGATCGACGGTGGTTCCCTCTGTGATAATCAGGCCGACATCGGCAGCTGCCCGGCGCTCATAATAGTCGGCCACATTGTCCCCAGGCACACCGCCGGGCGAGAAGCTCCGCGTCATTGGGGCCATAACGATACGGTTCGGGATCGTGAGGCCACGGGATGTGAAGGGCGAAAACAGTGTTGACGCAGCGGACATGGGCAGGCTCCTTTTTCGGCCGCGAAGATGGGGAGGAGCAGCCTGTCAGTCAATGGCTATCGCAGCGGGAAGCTGGCCCTCACGCTGGACGCTTTCATTTTGCCGGACTAGGTCTTTTTCAAATCCCGAAAAGGATCTCCCAATGGCTCGACTAGCGTATTCATTTGCGGCCCTCGCGGCTCTCCTCGCAAACCCTGCGGCCGCTCAGCCCGTTCAACCCGCTCCCATTCCGGCACCAATTGCGGAGACGGCCAACAGGCTGATCGAGCAAGGGTTGATGGACGATATTGGTCTCGATTTTGTCGAAGGGCTGACCACCGAAGTGGGACAGCGGCTGGCCGGCTCTGAGGCCGAAGCTCGGGCGCGAGATTGGTCCGTGGCGAAGCTGGAGGCGCTCGGCTTCGAGAATGTGAGGATCGAACCTTTCGAGATCCCTTTTTGGTCGCGCCGCTTGGAAACCGCCTCCGTCGCGTCCCCCGCTCGGCAAAACCTGATTGTTACCGCACTCGGTGGATCCGCCGCGACACCGGAAGGCGGGATAACGGCGGAGATTGTGAGGTTTGAGTCTCTGGCAGAGCTTCAAGCCGCTGATCCGGCGACCGTGGCAGGCAAGATTTCCTTTATCGACGAGTATACAACACGAACCCAGGATGGATCTGGCTATGGGTTTGGTGTGCGAAAACGGTCTGGCTGTGCACAGGCAACGGTAGATAAAGGCGGTGTCGCCTGTCTGATCCGCTCGGTTGGTACGCAACATCACCGTATGCCCCACACCGGCATTATGGCTCGGGATGCCGCTGTGGGTGCCGGACCGGCAGCGGCGTTATCGCCCCCCGATGCCGACCAGCTGGTCCGCCTGTTGGAGCGCGGCCCGGTGTCAGTGACCCTCGACATACAGATCGAAGCCTATGAAGCCGCACCGTCCGGAAATGTCATCGCCGAAGTGCCCGGCAGGGGCGACCTTGCTGATGAGATCATTCTCATTGGGTGCCATCTGGACAGCTGGGACCCGGGAACGGGCGCCCTCGATGACGGGGCCGGGTGCGGAATTGTTGTCGGCGCTGCGAAGCTGATCGCCGATCTTCCCGGCGACACCCGGCGCACCATACGGGTGGTGCTCTATGGCGCGGAAGAAGTCGGCCTGTTCGGCGCACGCGCTTATGCACGGAGCCATGCCGATGAGCTTGGCAAACACGTTCTCGCATCGGAGTCCGATTTCGGTGCCGGCAAGATCTGGCGGTTCCAAACCCGGTTCGGCGATGCCGCCCTACCCTATGCAAGAGCGATCCAAAACACACTCGCTCCGCTTGGCGTAACCCCTGGAAACAATCAGGCGCGCGGCGGCCCGGACATCGGCGTACTCGCCCTCGCCGGTGTTCCGGTTGTTACGCCGGGACAGGATGGCCGAGACTATTTCGACTATCACCACACGCCCGACGACACATTTGATAAGATCGAACCCGACGCCTTCCGTCAGAATGTGGCAGCCTATGCAGCTTTTGTTTGGCTCGCGGCGGCGACAGGCTGGGATTTCAGAGCCACGTTTGAGGACGAAACGCCAGCAGGCACGGGTTAATCGCCTGAAGACCACAGCGAAACACGGGCTTTGTTTTGCCTCCTCCTGACCTGTCATCCCGGGCGACGCGCTGGCGCGGAGACCCGGGACCCAGAACTGGCT
>JBCBUY010000002.1:0-85620 GCA_039817885.1 Pseudomonadota bacterium
CATCCGGAAGACTCCCTCGCCCAGCTATCCGGCCTCGTCCAAAATTACTCCGTGCCGCGCCATATGATCCAAGCTGCTGGGACTGGTTGACCGGTTTGACTCCCGATGTCATGCGGGCGTCATCAAACTGATGCCTGGTGGGAGCCGCCTCCGACATGACAAACACGAATGTGCGCGTTCGGCGCGCTCTTATATCCGTTTCCGATAAATCTGGCCTCGTCGATCGTGCAAAGCGCCTCGCCGAGCTGGGGGTTGAACTGGTGTCGACGGGAGGGACAGCAACAACGCTTGCCGCAGCTGGCCTCGCCGTGAAAGATGTCGCTGACTTGACGGGCTTTCCAGAAATGATGGATGGCCGGGTAAAGACACTACACCCTGTTGTCCATGGCGGCCTGTTGTATCTTCGCGATAATCCTGATCACATCGCCGCGGCCGAAGCCCACGGAATCGGGGCCATCGACCTCGTCTATATCAACCTCTATCCGTTCGAAGCGACGGTCGCCGCTGGAAGAGACTTCGATACATGTATTGAGAATATAGACATTGGCGGACCGGCCATGCTCCGGGCCGCTGCAAAGAACCATGGGTTCGTGGCGGTATGCACGGATGGTGAAGATGTCGATTCCGCACTTGAGACGATGGAGGCAAATGGTGGCAACACAACTGCCGAGCTCCGCAAACACCTGTCGGCAAAAACCTACGCCCGGACGGCGGCTTACGACGCCGCAATATCAAGTTGGTATGCGGAGCAATTGGGCGACACAGCGCCGGACTGGACAGGTTTCGGTGGTTCGCTTCAAGAAGCTCTGCGCTATGGCGAAAATCCACATCAATCGGCTGCCTTCTACACAACGGGACAAGTGAGGCCAGGTGTTGCAACTGCGCGGCAGATCCAGGGTAAAGCCTTGTCCTACAATAACATCAACGACACAGATGCGGCCTATGAATTAATCGGTGAGTTGGGCGGCGATCAACCCGCCGTTGCCATCATAAAGCACGCAAATCCGTGTGGTGTCGCAATTGGGGAGACGGCGCTTGCGGCCTATGAAGCGGCGCTGGCTTGCGACGCAACCTCTGCTTTTGGCGGTATCGTAGCGCTGAACAGACCCTTGGACGCCGAGACGGCTGGTGCCATTACTCGGATATTCACAGAAGTTGTTATTGCTCCGGGTGCAGATAATGATGCTCTGGATATATTTGCCAAGAAGAAAAATCTCCGCCTGCTGCTTACCGATGACATCCCCGATCCGACGGCACGCGGTTCGGTAGTAAAGACCGTAGCCGGAGGACTTCTCGTCCAGTCTCGAGATAATGGCCGTATTGAGAAATCGGATCTCAAAGTTGTGACAAAACGGTCGCCAAGCAATGCCGAGCTTGAAGACCTTCTGTTCGCGTGGCGGGTCGCAAAGCACGTCAAGTCGAACACAATTGTCTACGCGAAAGACGGCTCGACCGCCGGAATTGGAGCCGGTCAGATGAGCCGAATAGATGCTGCGCGCATCGCAGCCTTGAAAGCGGAAGATGCGGCGAAAGCCGCGGGCTGGTCGGAACCGAGGACCAAAGGCTGTGTTGCGGCATCTGACGCGTTCTTTCCGTTTGCTGATGGCTTACTTCAAGCCGCGTCGGCCGGCGCGACAGCTGTTATCCAACCGGGTGGCTCTATTCGAGACGACGAGGTAATCGCGGCGGCCGACGAGGCTGGGCTCGCGATGGTGTTCACGGGCATACGCCATTTCCGACATTGAATTGATGCAGCCATCCGGCACCATGTAGAGTGACGCTGAGGCAGGTTGCTAGGGACAGGTCATGACGTCCACAGCGCTTGCCTACTCTCTGTGTTTTATCTCTGCCATAACGGTTGCGGCTGCAGGCTTCTTTGCAAAGCGCGGCGGAGATGTGCTTGTCGCGCGATCCGTCCTGTCCATTGGCATGGCGTTGACCGTGTTACCGTTTGCGTTCTTTGTGCCGCTGCCGCGCCTGGAGCACCTTCATCTCTTTGCCCTCGCATCGAGCGTACACTGGGCCTACCAAATGGCGATGATCTCTGCCCTTCACCGTGGAGACTTGTCGCTCGTATTCCCCGTTATGCGCGGATTGGGGCCGCTCATGGCCGGCCTGTTTGCGATTTTTGTCCTGAATGAAACCTTCTCGCCGGCCGGTTGGATTGGGTTATTGCTGGCATCCGGAGCTGTCATTCTATTCGCCAGGCCCACAAAGACAGGAGAGGATGGCAGACAGACAGACCGGCTTGCGCTCGTTTTTTCGGGGCTAACGGCAATTGGTATAGGCGCCTATACGGTAACGGACGCATTTGTCGTTCGAAATCTGCCGGCACCCGAAACCTTCATTGTCTGGTTATTCCTATTGGATTGGATCGGCGTGGCCTTTGTCGCCGTCATTCGTCGCAGGGGGCGTCTCATTTCGAGCTATAGGCCCGTGCTGAAAGATGGCATGCTCGGTGGTATCGTTGGCGCGATTTCCTATTCGGCGGCGCTCTACTCGTTCACCTTGATCGATGCGGCCCTGGTGGCGGCGTTAAGGGAGACGTCTGTCATATTTGCCGCGATCATGGGAGCGGTTTGGCTGAAGGAGGGGTTTGGTCCAAGGCGTATCATTGCGGCGGCCATTATGGCCTCTGGCCTGATCATGATGCAGGTCTTCGGCTAGTGCCACTTGTTTTATATTCGATATGCAATATTTTATTCATGGTGCCGCGCAACACCTTGACGGACGTGCAGCCGAGAGCAATCTGAACAAAGTGACCTGCCATGCAAACAGAGACCCCACCCATGAGCGACTCAAAACCAAATGACCTAAATCGCGCTGCCGACAAGGCCAATCAGATCTGGGGAGATCTGGTGCCGGTTGTTCTGTTTATTGTGATCTATAATGTCCTTCGCCGATTCCCTGACGATCGTGCCTTGTTCAATCCGGAGACATCCCTGTATTGGGCAACCGGGGCATTAATCGCCGCGACATTGGCTGTGGTTGGCCTGAAGCTTTATAATAGGGAGCCCATCCCGCCATTTCTGCTCGTATCTTCGCTTATCGTTGGAGGGTTCGGCACGCTGGGGATCGTTCTCCAGGATAAGGCGTTTATCTACCATAAGCCGACAATTCAGAATCTGTTCCTGGCGGCCATCATTTTTGGAGGGTTCCTCTTTGGGCGGAACATTTGGAGGGATATGTTCAAATCTGTCTTCAGCCTTCCAGATTTTGCCTGGCGAACCCTTGCTATCCGATGGGGGCTGTTCTTCGTAGCCATGGCGGCATGGAATGAGATTCAGCTGCTGATCTTCTCCGAGGACGTCTGGGCCAATTGGAAACTGGGCAATATGGTGATCGTAATCCTGTTCGGAATCGCGAACACTCCGTACACGCTAAAGCATCTGATCGACGACGTACCAGCAGACGCGAAGGCTTGAAGCGGACACTGGTCGAGCCATCGAACCACTGTTTTGATACGCAAAAAATAGCGTACACGAACAATAGTCTACAGATCTCACTGGACCACTATTCCCGTATTTGGTGATAAGCGCGATCTGCCAAAACGCCCTCTTTGACGCTGTTTATGCACAGACTTGCAGCAATATCGCGCATTGTGTTGCCATCATTGAGAAGTTTTTGCGCGGGGGCGGAATATATGCGATATATATTTCTATCGCGCTATGGGGGAACTTGCTTGATCCGTACCCCGCAGCGTTTAACCAGTGTGTTCCAGCTGATTTTGAGCGCTGTGATGCACTTCGGGTGGGGTATCAAATTTAGAGGTCTGCAATGACAAACAATTCAGTGGGGCCTGATGGCTTTAGCTTGGGAAGTTCGGCTAGCCATCTTCTGCACAGGGCGCAGCAAATTGCTGCGGGGCGTTCTTCAGAGGCGTTAAGAGAGGCTGGAATAACCCTGAGGCAATTCTCAGTACTCGCAGCAATATCCCTAGATGAGGGGGTAAGCCAGAGCAAACTCGTAGAGCTGACCGGCATCGATCGGTCGACGCTCGCCGATATGGCTGCGCGTATGGAGACGGCAAAACTCATCAAGCGTGTGCCGTCAAAGACCGACGCACGGGCCAAAGCCGTCACACTAATGGCGGCAGGCCGTAAGGCACTCAGCAAGGCGATGCCTGGCGTTGTTGCGGCAGATGAGTCCCTGCTCGAGGCGTTGCCAAAATCACGCCGAGACAGCTTTATCAGCGCGTTGGGTGTGATCGCAGATGCTCCCGAAGCACCTGCTCCGGTGAGCGAGCCTGCTCCAGCACCGACTCCCGCGCCAGCGAAACCGGCCCCGGCAAAGAAAAAGCCGACCAAAGCTGAAAGCAAATCGAAAAAGAAAAAGTCTACCAAGAAGAGCAAGAAAAAGTAGACATCAAAGCAGACCGCCAATGCGATCAAGGTCTTTGGGGCTTAAAGGTCCCCGAATGTGCAGTATGACTGTGCCATCGGCTCCAATAACAAAGGTTTCCGGCACACCGGTTAGACCAAAATCAAGCCCGCCTTGGCCATCCTCGTCGACCCCAACAATGTGAAACGGGTCGCCGAGACGTTCCAGGAAGGCAGCACCATTAGTTGGCGTGTCTCGGTAAAGAAGACCGTGTAGCCGACCCGGATGCCGTTGTCCGAGTTCGATCAAGAGAGGATGCTCGGCGACGCAGGGTGCACACCAGCTGGCAAACAGGTTGACGACGATAGGCTCGCCCTCATTGGGCGGGCTAAATTGAATGGCATCAGCCGACTGCAGAACGGGAAAACTTCGTGTCGGCGCAGGCCGATTGTCCGACAAGCTGGTTGTGGGCTTCTCCTCGCGAAGAAGATTCTGGCCGCCGACAATCGCCAGCCCCAGGAGAGCAAGTAGTGGTAGGATCGCAAACCAACGCGTCATTTCGGTGCCTCGTCTCCATGATTCTGAGAACGATCCAACCTTTCGGCCGCCCTGGCCCGGCGGACGGCGATGAGCACAGTCGCGCTCAGCGTGATCGTCGCAAGAGCATACACCGCCCAGATATAGACCGCATTTTTATCAAAAATAGGCACGAGTTCCATACGGCTAAACCCCCGCAAGCACAGCGGCCCTTGCGCGCGCAGCGCGGCGTTCCAGGATTTCGGTTCTCATGGACAAAAAGACGAGCGCCGAGAACAAAAGCGCATGGCCAGCAATGCCGACGAGAAGCGGGGTGAGATATTCTGCCGACATACTCGGTCCGTCCACGCGCAACAGGCTTGGGCCTTGGTGAAGCGATGTGAACCAGTCCACGGAAAAGCGAATTAGAGGCACATTGATAATGCCCACCATGGCCAAGATTGCCCCGGCGCGGGCTGCTTTCTGGCGCGTATCCATAGCGGCGCGTAGAGCCATATAGCCGAGAAACAGGAACAGCATCATAAGGGATGAGACCATCCGCGCATCGTCCCACTGCCACCAGGTCCCCCAGGTCGGCTTGCCCCATATCGAGCCCGAGGCCAGGCAAAGTGCCGTATAGATCGCGCCAAGCGGGGCGATACATTTGGCCGCTATGTCAGCCAGCTCATGACGCCAGACGAACCAGATAAAGCTCGCCATCGCCATCGCCGAATAGCTCGCTGAAGTAAGAATGGCCGACGGAACATGGACGAACAATATCCGTGCAGAATCGCCCTGTACGCGCTCCGGTGGCACCACCCAAAGGCCTTGCCAGACACTGAAGGCAATCATCAGCCCCGCCGCGGCAAAGCAAATTGGTACCGCATATCGCGAAAATGCCATGAAGCGATAAGGGTTGGCGAGGTAAGAAATCATGCCGACTATTTAGCACGCACTGTGCCGCGCGCTATAGCGGTACGCCCGCCGGCTGCATCTTGAGGGCGCGATGAAACCGCGCATCGCACTGGAGATTATGCCATGGGCAATTAAGAGCGGAAGCAAGATCCTCCGTCCGATCAGATACCAAAGACCGAAGACGAAGCCTCCCTTGGGAATTAGCCTACGCCGAGCCGAAGCGCCGCGCCCATGCCGAAGGGAGCAACGGCCAGAGCAAAAAGCGTTGATGCCGCCAGAAGATACGCTTCCGGTGGCATCGCGACCGTGCTCGTGACCGTCAGGGCTCCGAAAATGGCCGTCGGCACATAAAAGGGCAATGCGATCAGCGCGATCAATAATCCTCCCCTGCGGACCCCGGCCGCAAGGCTCGCCCCAAAGCCTCCCCAAAAGAAGAAGGCAAGCCCGCCGAGTCCATAACTGACCGCCGCTCGAGGCCAGTAAGAGGCCTCGATTCCGAGGATCAGACCGAGAAACGGGGCAAGAATCATGAGCGGCAATCCAGACACGATCCAGTGCGCGAAAGTCTTTACCAGCGCAATCTGCGACAAAGGGGTTTCGCCGATGGCCCAAAGGTCGAGCGCACCATCCTCCAGATCAGCCTGGAACAGGCGCTCCATGGTCACCAGTGAGGCAAGGGCGAGTGCGATCCACAGCACCGCTGGGGCGGCCGCCGCCAAGATTGCTGTCTCCGGCCCAAACGTAATAGGCACGAGCGTCGCCGCGCCGGCGAAAAAGCCTGCTGGCAGAAGCACGCCGGCTCCTCCGGCCCACGCCTCACCAAGAGCCTGATAAAAGGCAGCTCGTAAAGGAGCAGCGCGTCCGGTCACAGAGTGATCTCCCGATCAGGTTGCAGGGGCGACACGCCGTGCACCGACGCAACAACCGCGCCGCCCCTCGCGCAGTGTGCCGAGATCTGTTCGGCGATCAGCGTTTGGCCGTCATCATCTAATGCTGAGAAAGGCTCATCAAGCAGCCAAACGGGCCGGTCTTCCAGGGCAAAACGACCAAATGCGCTGCGCCGTCTTTGGCCTGCAGACAAACCTGTTGCCGGCACATCGGCCGCCAAAACCAATCCGTACCGCACCAGTACGGCGTCGATATCGACATCGCTCCCCCAGGCTCTGGCCCAATGCATCAGGTGCCGACGAGGGGTCTCATGCGGCTTCAACCCATCGGCATGCCCTAACCAGTGAACCGCGCCGTTAACGTTAAGTTTGCCGGCTTCGATGGGGATCAAACCTGCCAACAGTCTGAGCAATGTCGTCTTGCCGGACCCATTCGCGCCTCGCAGAAGGCAGATCTCTCCGGTGTCGACGGTCAGTGATTTGTTGGTGAACAGCACCCGGTCGCCCCGCATGGCTCCAAGACCTGATGTTTCGATGAGAGAGTGACCGGTCATAGCGAGCCTGTTTGGCGTGCAAGCAGGGTGCGGGTCAAGCAAGAGAAGGTGCTATTGCGTGTCGCTCTCAACCGGGTCACTGGATCGTCAATCCGCTGCAATTGCACTTCCCATCAGCCCCCTATACAAGACCCTAAAACCTCAACAGATGCAGCGGATAGGCAAGTAATCACCATGGCGTCACTCGACAGTTTCAAGTCAAAGTCGATCCTTAAGGTCGGCGATAAAACCTACACATACTACTCCCTGTCCAAGGCTGCCGACAATGGTCTTGGAGATGTGTCTCGCCTCCCGGCAAGTTTGAAGGTTCTGCTCGAGAATATGTTGCGTTTTGAGGACGATAAAACGGTCACAAAAGACGATATCCTTGCCTTTAAGAAGTGGCTCGATGAGGGCGGTCAGTCGACCCAGGAAATCGCATATCGGCCGGCCCGCGTCCTGATGCAGGATTTCACCGGGGTACCAGCTGTGGTGGACCTGGCAGCGATGCGTGACGCATCAGAGAAATTGGGCAGCGGTGCTGAGGCGATCAACCCTCAAGTGCCGGTTGATCTTGTTATTGATCATTCGGTCATGGTTGACCATTTCGCAACGCCCGACAGCTTCGCGCACAATGTTGAGCGTGAGTACGAGCGCAATGGCGAGCGTTATGAATTTCTGCGCTGGGGATCGAACGCATTTGAAAATTTCCGCGTGGTGCCGCCAGGCACCGGCATCTGCCACCAGGTGAATCTCGAATATCTTGGCCAGACCGTCTGGACCAAGGATGAAAATGGCGAGATCGTCGCTTACCCGGACACCTGCGTCGGCACAGATAGCCATACCACCATGATCAATGGCCTGTCGGTTCTCGGTTGGGGCGTTGGCGGTATCGAGGCCGAAGCGGCCATGCTGGGCCAACCGGTCTCCATGCTTATCCCGGAAGTCATCGGTTTTGAACTGACCGGAAAAATGCCGGAAGGAGCAACCGCCACGGATCTCGTCCTGACCGTTGTGCAGATGCTTCGCGAAAAAGGCGTGGTCGGCAAATTTGTTGAGTTTTATGGCGATGGCCTGGCAAATCTGACCCTCGAGGATCAAGCAACCATATCCAATATGGGCCCGGAATACGGGGCCACATGCGGTTTCTTCCCGGTCGATGAGGAAACGCTGATCTATCTTCGCGACACCGGCCGTGATCCAGATCGGGTCGCGCTTGTCGAAGCCTATGCGAAGGCACAAGGCTACTGGCGTCCAGACATGGCAGATCCTCAGTTCACAGACACTCTGACGCTCGACATCAGCACTGTTGTGCCATCGATCTCCGGTCCAAAGCGCCCTCAAGACCGTGTGCTGCTCTCTGAAGCGGATACGGCTTTCGCAGAGGCCATGCAGAAAGAGTTCTCTACTGATCCGGCCGATAAGACCGCTATTGCCGTCGATGGGGAAGACTATACCGTGACCCACGGCGACATCTTCATCGCCGCGATTACATCATGCACAAATACGTCCAATCCAAGCGTGATGCTGGCAGCCGGGTTGCTTGCTCGGAACGCCGCGGCGAAAGGATTGACCGTAAAGCCTTGGGTGAAGACGTCCCTAGCGCCGGGGTCGCAAGTTGTAACCGACTATCTCGAGAAAGCCGACCTCCAGGATGACCTGGATGCTCTGGGCTTCAACCTGGTTGGCTATGGTTGCACGACATGTATCGGCAACTCCGGTCCGCTGCCTGAGCCGTTGGCAAAGGCCATAGCGGAAGGGGATCTCGTCTCCTGCTCCGTACTCTCGGGCAACCGAAACTTCGAAGGCCGGATCGGTCCTGACATCAAGGCCAATTATCTGGCCTCGCCTCCGCTTGTGGTTGCCTATGCGCTTGCCGGTTCGATGCACGTCAACATTACAACAGACCCGCTCGGTCAGGATCAGGATGGCAACGACGTTTTCTTGAAAGACATCTGGCCGTCCAATGCAGAGATCCAGACAGTGATGCGCGAAGCTGTTACGCCGGAAATGTTCGCCAGCCGGTATGCTGACGTCTTTAAGGGCGATGAAGCATGGCAGGGAATAAAAGTATCGGGCGGCCAGACCTATGACTGGCCATTAGCGTCAACCTATGTTCAGAACCCGCCTTACTTTGAAGGGATGACGCTAGACGTCGAGGCTCCATCGGATGTCCATGACGCCCGTGTACTTGGCCTCCTCGGCGATTCCATCACGACGGACCACATCTCGCCAGCAGGCAATATCAAGTCCGACAGCCCGGCCGGCGAATATCTGCGTGATCACCAGGTTCCGGTCACGGAGTTCAACTCCTATGGCTCGCGGCGTGGCAACCATCAGGTGATGATGCGCGGCACGTTTGCGAACATCCGCATAAAGAATCAAATGGTTCCGGGTACGGAAGGCGGTGTAACCAAGCATCACCCGTCCGGTGAGGTCATGCCAATATATGACGCGGCCATGAAATATGCCGAGGAAGGGCGGCCATTGGTGATCTTCGCAGGTCATCTGTATGGCAACGGATCGTCGCGAGATTGGGCCGCAAAGGGTACGATCCTTCTCGGTGTAAAAGCCGTTGTTGCGGGCAGCTTTGAGCGGATCCACCGGTCCAACCTCATTGGTATGGGCGTACTACCGCTACAGTTCCAGGAAAATGAGGGCTGGGACCATTTTGGTTTCACGGGCGAAGAGGAAGTGACCATTACTGGCATCGAGTCGATCACGCCCCGCCAGGATCTGACCATCAAGGTGAGGAAGGCAGACGGCACAGAAATGGACGTTGTGACACGTGTGCGGATCGATACCGAGAACGAACTCGATTATTACCGAAATGGTGGCATCCTTCACTATGTGCTTCGCAACCTGGCTCAAGCGGCCTGATCACCAGCTGCAAAAAGCAATAACGCCAGCGTGGAAAGCATCTGGATTGCATGCTGGCGGCAATATTCCATAGTCCGCTCACATCCTAGTGATTGGAGTTTGAAAATCTCTCGGAGTACGAATCTCTTATGCTGCGGGCACTGGCTGTCTTCTTGATCTTATGCGCTGCGCTGAACCCATCAGCGCGTGCTGATCCGGTATGCTTGGTGGAGTTATTTGTTTCAAAGAACTGCCCCGCTTGTCCGGCCGCCCAGCAGAATCTCGTCGAGCTCGAAGAGACCGATGGTCCGTTCATCCCTTTAATTTGGGTCGTCGACTATTGGGATTATGTCGACGGACCGGACCCAATGGCGATTCCAGAATCGGCCAACCGCCAACGCATGTATGCTGAGGCCTTAGGCATACGGGGACCGTACACGCCTCAGCTTGTCGTAAACGGCTCGGCCCATGTCGCCGGCAACCGTATGCAGGATGTAAAAGAACTCCTATCCGATCAACAAAGCGCAGAAACGGCCCGCGAAGATCAGATATCCCTCGAAGCCACGGCAGCAGGTATCCTGCTTGAGGGCGAAGCACCGAGTGAGCCTCTCGAAGTGTGGATTATGGCGGTCGCACCCATGGAGCGATATGGGCTGAACCAACCTAATGCGGTCACCAGCGTCGAGGGGCCATATATATGGTCCGGCGGCAGCCTCGAGGTTGATTACCAATGCGATTCCCGTTGTATCGCCGTCGTTCAAGGCGAAGATCGTGGTCGTGTCGAAGCGGTCACCATGTTCGGTGACGACGGTCCCGCCTAGCGACAAGCATCAAAAAACCATGCAGCCTCTAGGGCGTCGGCGGATTAGGGGTCGGCTCCTGTCGGCGAAGAATGGATCGAACTTGTGGCGTAAAGTGTTGCCAGTCCACCTGATCGAGCTGAAAAGCCCATCCATTGGCCCGCGAGTTTATGGTCTGCGCCCGTGCGGCCCCCTCGCCAGCGACAATCGCACGAAGCGTAACGAAGAAACCGTCTTCTTCTTCATAGGCGACTACGGCGATCTCAAGTCCGTCATGGGTCGTCGTGACGTGCCGGCCCACACTGCGCGTCGCTAGCGTATCTGCCGGTCTTACATCGATGGGGGTAAAGCGGCTGAGGGCCAGGGCGGGGTCCACCACCGCGCTGCGACTCACCAAAGTGTCGTTCTGATAGGGCGGGGCAAGCCGGAAGGCGCGCTCGCTGGACCCTGGCGGGCGTGTCAGATAAACGCCGCGCCCGCGCCGATCGGTGATCCGAACGGCTCCGATCGCCTCCGGCTGCATGTCGATAATATCGAGGTCGAGCCAAGTTTGCGGACGATAGAGCGGTGGCAGACTTCCCGACACGCGAAACGACTTTGTTTCATCCGGAAAGCGGGCATAGAGCCAATCGCCCTTTCGGCCCGTCACCAGGCTCGCAAGTGCGGTATTGTCACCGGTGATAATATCAATCCGCGCACCGGTTCCGCCGTCGGATGGATCACCGAGCCCAATACGATCGAGTTTGCCCGGATCGCGTGTTCGCGTCAGTCCCCATTCCATGGAGGTCAGGCCGCGTGTCAGGTCAAACAGCATGTCCGCGCGCACAGGAAACCCACCAGCCTCCTGCATCAGCCAGCGATCTTCGATCCTGTCGTCCCGCACCAATGTGTACACTTGGTCGGGCACTGTAATGCGAATGAGTTCAGCATCATTTGCGCGCCTGTTCAGACGCGGAAAAACAGTCTGGCCTTCTCTTTCCGTCAGAAGATAGTCCGAGCCTGTCGATCGGCCGGTAAAGTTACCAAGCGCAAGCACTGCAGTGATCGCACTTAAGCCGTAGACGATGTGTCGGCGTCTTGTTTCGCGCTTCTGGCTCATCCAGCCGCCTGCCGTTCTCTATGCCACCACACAGCAAGCCCTAATAAAAGCACGAACACGGGCCCGAACCAAATATTGAAAAGACGAAGAACGCCTTCCAGTCGGTCAATACTGCGCCGATAGTTGCGCTCGATCTCTCGCAAGCGCGTCCGGGTTTCGATGACGGTCTGGCGCAAATCTGCAAGTTCTGCGCGCTCGACCGTCGACAGATCAGCTTCGAGGTCGCCCGAGAAAAAACCACCACTCGCACCAATGGCGCGCAGCTCTTCTAGCCGCTGCAATGAGCGGGCAAGGCGCGCTTCCAGCCGAGCCTCTTCCTCAAAGAACTCAGCCTCAGCAGCTTCCCTGAGCCGATCCACGCGCACCATGGGGCGCAAGTCAGGTGTTCGAGAGCGGAGATTGAGAAGTTCCGCACCACCGCTCAAATTGTCGATCGCGTTCAGGATGAGGTTTGCATTTCCCCCAACCGGAGCCCCAGATCTCGGATCGATATAGAAGCCGTCGTCCAGCAAGTCCGCATCGGCAATGATGATGAGTTCTGCAGGGCGACGACTGCTGACAAGATGCGGGCCGCTCCTTTCAAGACTTGGAGCAACATCTTGGACCTCGGCCGCCTCTTCGCCACCCCCGTTGCCGCTTTCGTCGGCGGTCTCCTCGCCAGGCGGTGGACCCTCTGGAAATGCTGATGGCAGTCTGCCAGACAGCCGTCCAGCAAGCACGAGTTGACCGTCTTCGGCCTCATAGGCGCGCAACACATCGCGGGGCAACATCTCGCCACTTGCATCAGCGGCATCAATGAAAGAAGGCGCTTCGTCGGTCCGAATGAGGGCGCGAAAGGTCAACCCATCCGGCGGGAAGGCTTGCAACGCACCGGGCGCACCCAGATTGATACGCCGAGATATCGGAGCCGTGACAAGGTCATCGCGGGCCATGAGCGCGGTGGGCACACCGATAAAAAGCGGCTGCCCCTGTTCAACAATGCGGCCATTTTCCTCGACAGTCACGGGCAGGGCGTGGGGGGCATCTGCCACCGCGTTTTGCGACAGTCGGAGCCCCCAAGCTTCGCCAAGTGCGCCGAGGTCCGAACGCGCTGCGCCATCTTCCCCTACCAAACCGCTGGCAGCGGCAGCTTTTGAGGCCGGGTCTACCAGGATCAGCGCCCGGCCCTTGTCCAGGAGAAACTGATCAATGAGATAGGCCTGTTCGTCGCTGAGGTCCGTGACATGGGCCATCAGCAGAATATCGACGCGCTTGGGAAGGGAGGTGAAGTTGGAGCCTATCGTCTCAATATCATAGGATCGGGCGATTTCCTGAAGCGCAAAATAACCACCCTCGGAGCCGTTGCCTTCGAAATTTGGCAGATCGGTGAGGATTCCAATCGTCGCCGGATCCGGATTGTCCAGCCTGGCAATAAGCCGTGTCAGGTCATATTCGAGCGTGCCTTCCCGCTCGGGGGCCAGATAGGGGATCACAAGATCATCATCAACGGCGTTTCGCCCGACCAGGCCGAAATAAAGAGGGTCGTCACCGTCGGTCTGGACGGCCGTTATACCGTTTGACAGAGCTTCGTCTTCGGCTTCCGAAAAGGGTGTTGGATCGATTTCAACCAGCCGCAAGTTGCGCCCGGCTTCCGCCTCGAAGGACTGGAGCAGTTCTCGCACCCTCTGGGCATATGCACGAATGGCGGGAAACTCCTGACCCACCCGGCGAGAATAGATGAAAGTCAGCTCCACCGGTTCTGCAAGATCAGTCAAGGTCTGCCGGGTACCGTCGCTCAGGGTGAATTGCTTGCCTTCGGTAAAGTCCGCGCGCCATCCCGATAGCGCCGGTTGCACAAGCGTATTGGCAAGGACAAAAATAGTGAGTGCCAGAGCGCTCGTAAGCCAGACAAAGGGTCGTTGTCCCATATCGCCGCTAGTCCCGCGATCGCCCGGCCCATAGGACCGAAAGCCCGGTCCACAAGACAATAAAGCTAAGATAAAAAAGGACGGAACGGCCTTCCAAGACGCCGCGCTGCGCCGCTTCGAAATGTGACAGGAAGGACAATCGCGCCAGGCTATCGGCAGCTCGGGCCCCGACAAGATCTGCAACACCAGACAGCACAATCGGCCATCCCGCAGCGGTAAACAGAAATGCCACGAAAACAGACAATACAAAGGCCGTAACCTGGTTTCGCGACAGGGCCGACAGAGCTAGTCCCAGGGACAAATATGACCCGGCCATCAAAAGGCTCATGCCATAGGTCAGCGCAATTGCGATATTGTCTGCATCTCCGAGATAATTCACGGTGAACCACATTGGCAAAGTAAGGGCGAGCGCTGCGGCAGCGACGGTCCAGGCAGCGAGCAGTTTTCCCGTTGCGAGACCGAGCAGTCCGATCGGTAGGGACAACAGAAGCTCAGCGGTGCCGCTGGCCCGTTCGTCTGACCACAGCCGCATGGCGAGCGCCGGCATAAAGATCATGTACAGCCACGGATGCCACAGGAAGAAGGGGCCAAGGTCAGCTCGGCCACTGCCAAAAAAATCCCCAGCCTCCCAGGTAAAAACACCTACGGCGATAAGGAACACCGCCATGAAGACATAGGCCATCGGCGTCGTGAAATAGGTTTGCAGCTCGCGCCGATACACCGCCGTCAGGCCAGTAAAGGCATTTACAGCTTCAGTTCGAACCTCCGCCAAGGTCATGCCAGTGTCACCTCGGTCGACTGTGTAAGGTCCATGAACACCCGCTCAAGCCCGCCTTCGGAGACGGACGCTGCAAGGCCTTCCGGCGTATCATCGGCAAGTATGCGCCCGCGATCAGCAATAACGACGCGGGTACACATCGCAGGCACCTCTTCCAGCGTATGCGTCGTAATCAAAATCGCTTTTTCCGGTGCCATGCGTTTGATCAAGGCACGCACGGCTCGCTTCTGATTAGGGTCCAGCCCATCCGTTGGTTCATCCAGCAGAAGGACGGGTGGGTCGGTCAGAATCGCTCCAGCCAATCCCACACGCCGGCGATATCCCTTGGACAGATCCCCAATCCGTTTTCCACTGACCGCACCAATTCGCGCATCCGCCGTCACCCGCTCAATGGCCGATTCTCGAGCGCCCCGCTCCATACCTCTGGCACGGCCAATAAAGCGCAAGAATTCCGGCGGGGTCATTTCATCATATAGTGGAGCGCCTTCCGGGAGATAACCGAGATTGGCCTGTGCAGCGTGTCGGTCGTGCAAGATGGAATGGCCGGCGATAAAAGCATCGCCCTCGCTCGGGGTCAGAACGCCTGCGATCATCCGCAGAGTCGTCGATTTGCCGGCTGCATTGGGGCCAAGAAAGCCGAGCACTTCGCCTTGCTTGAGGCTCAGCGAAATATGATCCACCGCGGTGACGGCCCCAAATCGACGCACCAATCCTTTGAGCTCCAGCATTGGAAGCCCTTCTGATTCAAGTGGGTGTGCAAGCTCTCCCATCATTGCCGCTGTAATAGCGCAGGTCACTTTTGACCAGACCGAACAATGCCGATACCGCCGGAATCAAAGGTAATTCGGCCAAAAATGATGAATTTGTAAGGGATGATGTCGGACAGCGTATATCAAGCGCCCCAGGGGGCTGGGGGGGCTGATGGGTCTGGGATGCTTGATGTTATCCGCCGCCCGACAATGATAGGATGGGTTGCGGTCGGAGCTTTTCCGGGGTCAAATCATGGCGATTTAGAGGCAATCATTAAAGTATCTACAGAAGTCGACACGATTTGTAGCTATATGATTTCATAAGGAAAAAGATTACCAGAGTGATAGACTCAACACCGCCAAAATACAAGCCGGAACCTAGGGTCGTCTTCCATCGAACAGAGCTGAACAGCATCCTGGGAACCTATGGTCATCTGATGGCGGCTGGCGCGGCCAGAGATTATGCTATCGCCATGTTAAAGGATCGAGCCGTGTTTTCGATTTATCGCCGTGCTTCTGAGCAAGCGACCTGGACCGTTGAAAAGGTTCCCGCGCTGGCTCGCCGTCAGGGAGCCTGGGCAGTTCGGGGGTCCAATGGACAGATCTTGAAGCGCGGCCATGAGCTAGAGCTGGTTCTTAGAGCGTTCGACCGCCACAAGCTGCGTGTGGTGGGCTAAGCCACTGAAAGTGGCTCAGCGCTATATTCGCTATTGAGGCGTCAGAGCAGCTGTTTGCTGTGTTGTGTCGGCGTCATCGGTTCCGGCGAGATCATCCAGGAAGCGCTGAACCTCGAGTGAGATCGGTTCGTCATTGATCGATATCTTGTACTGATTAATTGTTCCGGGGCTACCGACACTCCAGACCGATGCGACCGTCCGTGTGCCAGTGTCAGCGGGGAACACGTTATAGATCACGCGCAGGTTGGGGTAGCGGGTCTGCGGGAAACTGTCGAAATAGAAATGAATACGCTGGCGTTCAGGTGGCTTTTTGAATTCCAGCACGTTCTGAGAGCTTTCTACCAGAATGAATCCGCGGTCGATGTTCGAGTTGATCAGCAGTTTCTTGGTATCATTCACGTCTTTCCCCGCAAATGTGGCCTCTGGCCGGCCTGAGGGTGTCTCGTGCACGACGGGTTCAAAACTCGTTGCGCAGGCGGCCAGGCTTATGGTGACAGCGATGGCGGCTGCGACCTTTGTCATATTGGGACGGAGGGACATGGGAAGAATCCTTCTTACTGAAAACACTTTTGTTTGTCGTAGGTTTTAGGTGGGAGAGGCCGGGTCCGATTGCCAATCACACCCGGTCACGCCGAGGCCGCGCTTGGTCAAGCGTAAGAGAGCGATTTGCTGGGGTCAGCGATCTACTTCGCGTCATCTTGTGTAACCGGGGAGGCACAATTGCGCATGTTTCTGCGGGCCAGCCACTCGCAATCGAGAACTAATTGCAGAAATCGGCCGTTCTCATATTGCTCCGTTTGCGGATAAGGCGTACCCCCCCCTTCTTTCTTTGCGGGTGCAAGTGACTTGCAATACCAGGAGGGTGTCCATGACTGTACGATACGCTTTTGCGGTAGAGAGAACTTTGACCCTAAAGCGGCTCAAAACGATAACGATGATAGGTGCCGCCAGTCTGCCGATGGTGCTGATCTCGCCCGCGGCCTTGGCACAAACGTCAGGTCAAGCCGAAGAGGAAACAACGCTGGACGCCGTCACAGTCACCGGAAAGTATCTATACACCGATCAGGTCAATGCGCTGAAATCGCCGACGCCAATCGTCGATGTGCCCCAATCTCTGTCGATCACCACGGCAGAGCAGATCATTCAACAAGGCTTCGATAGTATCGGCGACATTGTGCTCTACACGCCCGGCGTGACCCAGTCACAGGGCGAGGGGCACCGGGATGCGGTCGTGTTTCGCGGTGTCCGATCGACGGCAGACTTCTTTGTCGATGGGGTCCGCGACGATGTCCAATACTACCGTTCACTTTACAATCTCGAGCAAGTCGAAATCCTGCGCGGACCCAATGCGCTTTTCTTTGGCCGTGGCGGCACGGGTGGGATTCTCAATCGCGTCACAAAGAAAGGCGTTATCGGTGAACAATTCGTCGGCTATCTCGCCGGCGTCGATACGTTTGGCGGTGGCACCGTTCAACTCGACGGCAACTATACCGTCAATGACCGGGCCGCTGTTCGTGTGAATGCATATTACGAGCGTCTCAACAATCACCGGGACTTCTTCGACGGCGATCGGTTTGGCATCAACCCGACGGCCTTTATCGAGCTAACACCTCGCACCACGCTGAACCTCTCCTATGAATATGCGAATAATGAGCGCTTTGTAGATCGAGGCATTCCGGCTGGGGCCGATGGACGGCCTGCTGAGGAACTGGCCGATATCACGTTCTCAGACTCAGAACTTGCAACCTCAACCCTCGAAGCGCATATCGGCCGGGCAAACCTGACGCACGAATTTCTCGACAATCTGAAAGGCAATTTCAGCGTCGCATATAGCGACTTTGACAAGCTATACTTGAACTTCTTCCCGGTGAGTTTTGACGAGACAACAAATATTGTCGGCATTGATGGCTATGTCGATACGACGCAGCGCCAGAGCCTCACGCTCTCCGCCAATCTGATCGGTGAGTTCTCGACCAGCACGTTGCGCCATACCATCGTCACGGGCGGTGAGTTTATCGATACCGTCAACAATAATGATCGGTTCAACACATCTTTCGATCAGACCCAGGATGATGTTGAATTTTTCCTCGCAACCCGTCCCATTGATCTGGCTGGCGGCGTTGGGGTCAATGCCTCCGGCAACGTCACGACAAACAGCTTCACCACGGATCTCAATGACGACACCGAAGCGGACGTTACGGTCTATTCGGCATACATTCAGGATGAGATCGAAGTCGCGCCCTGGCTCGATCTTATCCTCGGTGTGCGGTTCGATAGTTTCGATATCACCGTCGACAATATCGAGACCTTTATTGAAACAGGTGAGGTCGACATTACGAGCCGCACCGACTCCCAGTTCTCGCCGCGCCTTGGGTTCGTGTTGAAGCCACAGGAGACCATATCCATCTATGGAAGCTTCAGCGAAAGCTTCCTGCCAAGAAGTGGGGAACAGTTTGCGGACCTTCCCGACGATCCGGCGACCCCCGACGACGAAACACTGGATCCCGACACATTCCAGAACCTGGAGATCGGGGTAAAATGGGATATCGCAGACAGGTTTAGCCTGACAGCTGCTTTCTTCGAGATAGAGCAAAGTTCGCCGCAAGAGGCCCCCTCGATCATTGATCCGGAAACGGGCATCGTGATCGATGACAATGCCGGCATGTTGGTTGTGGTAGACTCAGAGATCCGCGGGTTCGAAGCACAAGTTCAAGGGCAGATTACCGACAATTGGTCACTCTCGGCAGGATATAGTTACCTGGAAGGTGACCAGGTGGCCACAACGGACATACTGAACGAGGCGGGTGAGGTCATTGTTGCCCAGGGCGAGGAAAACGGTCTGCGGCTCAGGGAGCTTCCGGAGCATACTTTCAATCTTTGGAGCAACTATCAGATCACGCCGAAATTCGGCATCGGCGCGGGTCTTACATTCCAGGATGAGAGCTTTGCCGACTTCGGCAATCTCACAACACTACCAAGCTTTGTACGTGTAGACGCTGCGGCCCATTACGACGTGACAGATAATGTTCGTATACAAGTCAACATCGAGAATCTGACGGACACTGAATACTTCCCGAACTCACACACGGCGAACAACATAACCGTTGGAGCGCCGATAAATGCGAGGTTCACTGTAACCGGACGCTTCTAGGTCCTGCACTGATCCTTTTGCCTGCTTCTCAATCGGCGCTAAGACCGGTGCGGTAAGCAAAGGGGCATCCTATTGGACATCCTAACGATTTTGCCGCCTGTGCTGGCACTCGTGATTGCGGTCATGACCCGCAACGTCTTCTATGCCCTCGGTGGAGCTATCTGGGCCTCGGAGACGATCATTGCCGGCGGCAATCCGCTACTTGGGCTCCTGGCCGGCGTGGACCGTGCCGCGGGTGTGTTCGAAAGCGCAGGAAATACGCGTATCCTCCTTTTCTGCCTGATCATCGGGGCTTTGATCGCTTATATGCAGCGCTCAGGCGGCGTCGCCGCGCTTGTAAATCGTCTTGTCTCATCGGGCGTCGCCTCAACACCGCGCAGGGCAGGGGCGGTCACCGCGCTGACCGGTACAGCCCTGTTCATGGAAACCAATGTCAGCTTGCTGACCACTGGCATAATGGGCAGGCCGTTGTTCGATCGCCTCAAGATCAGCCGCGAACGGTTAGCCTATCTCATCGACTCGACCAGCGCGCCCATTTCCATCCTTATTTTGATCAACGGTTGGGGAGCCTACCTGTTCAGCCTTATTGGCGATTATGGCTTCGAGGATCCCATCGCCATCCTCGCCGCGACGATCCCCCTGAACTTCTACGCTTTGCTGACCCTCTCCGGTGTCTGTCTCACTGTCGCTACCAATCGGGTCATCGGCCCTATGCGCACGGCAGAGACGCGCATAGAGGGCGAGACTGAGGAGACCACCGAACCCACTCGCGCCACCTATATGGCGCTGCCGCTTGCCGTGATGGTGATCTCAACCCTCGGCTTTATGCTCTGGACCGGGGAGGGCAACATGATGGCCGGTTCTGGCTCCCAGTCGATTCTCTGGGCGGTCATCATCGCCACGGGGCTCGCTTTCCTGCTCCTTCGTGTCTCAGGACAGTTCAAGACCCAGACGCTTGTCGATATGGGCTTCAAAGGCATGGGCGAGCTTCTGCCCGCTGTCGCCGTCATCTTCCTCTCGCTGGCCCTGGGCAATAGCCTGCGTGCGCTTGGGACGGGCGAGTATATCGCAAGCCTCGCGGCCAGCTTTCCGGCCCCGGTTGTTATTCCTGCCATCCTCTTCGCGGCCGCCGCCATCACCTCTTTTGCCACCGGCACCAGTTGGGGCACCTATGGCATCCTCGTTCCTATCGCCATGCCGCTCGCCATCGGCGCGGATGTGCCACCGGCGCTCGCGCTCTCTGCGGTAATGGGCGGCGGCGTCTTCGGTGACCATTGTTCGCCGATCTCCGACACATCCATTATTGCCAGCTTCGCGGCGGGGTGTGATCACATCAGCCATGTTCGGACCCAGCTGCCCTACGCGCTCCTAGCCGCCGCTGGGGCGCTCGCACTTTATCTCGGGGCCGGAGCCGTAATGATTGGCTAGGACGCGGACATGCCCAAGCTCGACACATTATCTTCCGCAAATCTCGTTATCGGGCCCCGCCCGGGAAAAAAGTCGGTCGACCGCCTGGCAGGTCTCGAACTCACCCATTGCTGCACCCTGCTAGGCGAGAAGGAAGATCCCCGCGCCATAGAGAGGATTTGCCAGCGCATGGGCGTCCACTGGATTTGGTTGCCCATCGCTGGGGGAGGGGAAGAGGCGCTCAAGGCTGCTCCGATAGAAGAATACATCGACACGGTGAGCGCTGCGATTGCCGGTGTCGCCAACCCGAAGATCTATCTTCACTGCTCTGCCGGCATCCACCGCACCGGCTATATCGCTTATATATTCTTGCGAATAATGGGGTTGGACGAGCCGGCAGCGCTTCAAGCATTACGTGCGCTTCGCTCCGTTACAGCCGATCAGATCGGTGAAGATCGAAGACTGTTGGCTGAGGCACGCGCGCAAGAATATTTGAAGTCTTGGCAATAGCCAGGTGTTTTAATGTCTGTTCTCGGCGGCAGGGCAAACATAGTCTCGATACGCGCCCGCGCTCTAACCCACCCGATCAAACCGATAGATCACCTTAAAACTAAAATCCCGAGAGTTCACATCGAAGCTTTGCTCTTGGCCAAACCGATCAACAGGAAACGGCCTGTCCTCGAATTGGCCAACCTCATTCTGACCCACGGTGTCATTGTCGACAATCTCCGCACTAATCGACATCGTTCGCGCATCTCCTGGCTTGAAAAGAAAATCAGTTGACTGATTAAAGTCTTCGACATCGCCCGTACTGAACTCACGGGCATCACCGTTCCAGTCCTCCCAATTGATCAGGTCTTGCTCAGCACCATCGGCAGCGCTACCGGGCCGTGCTGAAATTACGATCTTCCTGATGTCTACAGCATTCTGAGGCCCTTCATCATCGGCGATTAGGCATTCGATCCTCAGAATAGTCATTTTCAAACCGACTGGCCCCTCCGCATCAGCTTTTTCCTGCAGCGTTGAGATCCGGCTTTCGACATAAGGCATGCTTTCGCTATCGGGGAAGCGCGCCGCGAATTCCTGAAGCCTCGCCAGTGATCCCGATGCGAGCGCTTGCCCGAGTGCGCCGGCTTCTTCTTCTGTGAGCAGTTGTTTTTCAGTACATCCGGCGAAACAGAAATTCGCCCCGGTCAGCCCGGAATTGTAGAATGGGTTTTGCGCGCCTCCAGTCGCTGCTTTCACATCGTCAGCAACCTTTTTGAAGGCCAGCTCGGCAGCCAGCCCGGGCTGCACCAGCGCGTCCGCCAGCGCGGCTGAGTAAGGACTGTTGTTTGAGCCCTGCCCGTCCGTGGCCGTAAAACCAGGAGCCGTCGCAAACGCGATCAAGAGTCCTTCTGTGCTCGGCGGCACAGCAAGTCCGGCTCCGCCCGCAGATCGGCTGGCCGAGGGGAGGGGATTGTTCCGGCAGGCATCTAGAATAATGAAGTTTGTCGCGTTTCCGGACGCTTCAATATATTGCAAGGCCTCCCCCAGTCGCGGCGCTTGTCGCCATACGTCTTGCTCCGTCCGAGGGCGCGCATCAATGGGAATGAGATAGTTGGAGCTTTGAGACTGAACGGCGTGGCCTGCATAGTAAAGAACACCGATGGCGTCGGGTCCGGCAGCGGCCAATCGATCCCCGTGCTGCTGGAAAGCATCCTCCATTTGGTCTTCGTCGGCATCGAGCACGAGCAAAACGTCGAACCCTATCTGTTCCAAAGTCTCTGAAATAAGTTCTGCATCATTACGGGGGTTGGCGAGCGCCCATCCGGATTGCTCATAGTTTGAGTTGCCGATCACCAACGCTATCCGAGGTCCATCCTGCGCAGCGGCGCAGAACGGACCTGCGATGTACATGATGAGCATGCTGGCCAGTATCAGTCGCATCATTGCTAGTCCCCCTTTTGACTGAGATTAACCGTGCGCGGACGCTCTGACAAACAAGGCAATGCCAGTCCAGGTCACCTAAAGCGAGTGTCAGTCCTCACCCCGGCACAAAGTCCAGTCAGCTCACCGTCGCGCGGATGATGTTGACGATGCTCTGTTCCCAGACATTGAAGGCGGGGTGGACGCCACCGCCGGGCTGTGGCCCCTCAGGTGTACCCGTCACAGCATAGGCGATCTCAATACCTTTTTGCGGCAAGTGCCAGGCCCCGGCATAAAGCCCATAGGCCTCGCCGTGATGACCGAGCATGGTCTGTCCCGGCCAGGCAGAAACGGCCGGTTCATGGCGGAACACCCCAGTCCCGAAGCTCTGAAACACCTTGTCCTCATGGTATCCGTTCGAGGCATCAGCATTAAGCCGCCAGACTTCATCGGTGAGGTCTGGGGTGCGGCCGACAACCGCTGCAAGCCGCGCCAAATCTATCAGGCTTGCCCGTAATCCGCCCTGCGGGCCGAAAAGCGTACCATTCGAGCCGAGCTCATAATTGGCGAGATCATAGTCTCCGTCAGAAAGGAAGAACGGCCCTGTGGAATTCAGAATATCCGGCCCGTCCGTTTGCACTGTCCATCCCTGCGGCCCTTTCCGGTAAAGTGTCGCACCGGCCTGTCGCCGATTGTACCAGACCCCCGACCAGTTAAATCCTGCCTCTAGCCTTAATGGTAAAATGACCTTGTCGCGCACGAGCACGTCAAAACGTTGCTGCGTCGCAAGCTCCAGGGCCGTTGCTGCAATCCCGTAATTGAAGTTGGCATATTCCAGCCACTCTCCAGGCTTGTAGGCGAAAGGGCCACCATCCGGCGTTGCCGAACGGAACATACGCGCATCAATCAACTCGCGAATATTGCCAGGAGCCGGCACCCAATATTCCGCCGGGTCCTGGATCGTTGAAGTGTGTGCCAGAAGCTGCCGCATGGTGAGCCCACCACTGGCATTCGGCGGGGCCGGCAGGGCGGGGAAGAGGTCTGTCAGATCTTCGTCCAGACCAAGTGTGCCGTCCTGTGCGACAGCAAGTGCGGTCAGCGCCACAGCCATCTTGGAAATAGAGGCCGCGCGGAAAGGCGTCTCCACAGTGAAAGGCCGCCGCGCAGCGCCTTCCAACGGATCAAGTCCAGCCGCATCTCCGGACACCGCACTCGCAAGGATCTCGCCATCTTTCATGACAACATATCCAGCTGCCGGAAGGGCCCGCTCTGCGCCGTCTCCGATGAGTGTTCGCAGGGCCACATCCGCAGTTGCCCTGGACGGGCCGCGATGCGTGTTGAACGTGCAGCCTGCCAAGGATGGAACAAGTATGAGAGGAGCGGAAGCGACCAGCGCGCGTCGGGTGAAATGTGCCATATGCCTATTTTCCATCTCGCCGGCGCGCTGGCCAGAGCGTTTTACCGCGATGGACCTTTGCGTGAAGGATATTTTCGCGGTTAGTATACAAGCGGACAATGAAGGGGAGACGCTTATGGCCGATATATTCCTTTCCTATGCGAGGGCGGACTACGACACGGCTGTGAAGGTTCGAGATGCGCTCGAAGCGCTTGATCCAGACCTGGAGGTATTCTGGGATGTGGTCGGCCTGGACGCCGGTGATGTATTCCCGGAGCGGCTCGCCGATGAAGTGCGCGATGCCCGCGCTGTGCTCGGACTTTGGAACGACCACGCCTTGAGCCGGGAATGGGTGAACAAAGAGGTCGATATCGCGGTTGAGCAGAAAACGCTGATCCCCGTGGAGATCGGTCCGGTCACCGAAAAGGTCATCACGCTCCGCCTGTCTAAAATCCACCGCACCAAACTGCATGATTTCGATGGCAGCGCCGACCATCCAGGCTGGCAGGAAACGGTGAGAGCCCTCGCGCGCATGCTGCAACGGCCCGATCTCATTCGAGCCCGAAAGGACCGGGTAAAGGAGGAAGCTCGAGCGAAGCGGCTCGAAGCAGACCTCGCCAAGCAGCGCGCCCGCAACGAGCGGCTGCAAAAGTCGAAGGGCGGGGCCCGTCCCTGGCAGTGGGCTGTTGGCGGGCTCGTTTCACTTGCGCTTGCAGCAGGTGCGGGTTTCTGGGCGATGCAATGGCAGCAATCCCGCTATATTGACCAGATCGAGGGACTGAACCTCCGCGTCCGCCTGGCCGGTCTCGACATCAAGAACGACAACAGCGTCACCGTCGTCCGCGACATCCTGGATGAAGGGGTTGAGCTTGCCCGCCTCGAAAGCATTGCCGACGAAGATGCGGGTGCTGCCCTGCTTGCCGGCTTTGCCTATTTCTTCGGGGAAGGCACAGAGCAGGATGATGCGAAAGCCGTCGATCTGCTGCTAACCTCCTGCGATAGCGGCAGCGGTTTGGCCTGTTTCAGTGTGGGCTGGATGCACAAACATGGCCGCGGCGTCGAGGTCGACGAGCCCCGCGCCGTCGAGTTGTACCGCAAAGCCTGCGATGGATCCGATGTTGATGGTTGCAACAATCTCGGCTTCATGCACGAAAAGGGGTGGGGCGTTGAAAAGGATTTGATCCAGGCGGCCTACCATTATCAAGAGTCCTGTGATTTGGGCGGCATGCTCGGCTGCAAGAATCTCGGTGGCATGTATGAGAATGGCCGCGGTGTCGATAAGGACGAATTTCGCGCATTCGATCTCTACCAGCAATCGTGTGATGGCGGCGAGCCGGAAGGCTGCATCAATTTAGGTGTGATGTATGAAAACGGCCGGGCGGTCGAGCAGGATTATGATCGCGCGGTCGACTTCTACCGTGACGCCTGCGACGGCGGGGAAGCCCTCGGCTGTCGCAATCTCGGTTGGATGTATGACAATGGCCGCGGTGTTGAAGAAGACGAGCTTCTGGCTGTCGATCTTTATGGCCAGAGCTGTGACGGCGGCGATATGGGCGGGTGCACCAATCTCGGTGTGATGTACGAATATGGTCGCGGCGTTGATGCCGATCCGGCCTATGGCGCAGAGCTTTACGAAATCGGCTGTGACGGCGGCGACATGCTAGGCTGCACCAATCTCGGCATCATGTATGCCAACGGCACCGGCGTCGACCAGGACGATTCCAAAGCGATCGAATACTATAAGATCGGCTGCAAGGGCGATGATGCCAAGGGGTGCAGCGCGCTTGGCAACTGGACCTATCTCGGCCTCGGTGGCCTGACCGTCAATAAGGAAGAGGGCATCCGTCTCTTGCGCCAGGGCTGTGACGGCGGCGAACAATGGGGCTGCGACAAGCTCGTCGAGCACGGTTACTAAACGCCCGCGCCCGATCAAAGGTTTACCAGCCCCGCCCTTGGCGCGGCGGGCCTTTTGTGAGCAGGCCTGCAACGCCGACGCGGCCCCAGCCAAAGCGGACACTTTTCCGGGGCTCCATCCCCGGAGCCCCACTCAGGTTTGAGTGCATTTTCCGAATTCAGATATGCCGGATCCACCGGGGATAGATTGGTGTGATGTGCGGCGACCTCAGACTCTGCTTTAGGCGTCTTCGCTGGTCACACCCGTGCCCATGGGGCAGGTGACACCCGTGCCGCCAAGGCCGCAATAGCCACTTGGATTCTTGTCGAGGTATTGCTGGTGATACCCCTCAGCATAGTAAAAATCCGTCGCCGGCGCGATCTCGGTTGTGATCTCGCCCGAATGACCCGCAGCCTTCAGCGCCGCTTGGTAATTCTGTTGTGACAGCTTCGCTGTCAGCATCTGATCCGGGGTCGTCGTGTAGATGGCAGAGCGGTATTGTGTGCCCACATCATTGCCCTGACGCATGCCTTGGGTCGGGTTATGGCCCTCCCAAAACACCTTTAGTATGGCGTCAAGTGAGACCATGGAAGGATCAAAAACGACCCGCACGACTTCGGTATGACCTGTCCCGCCGGAGCAGACCTCCTCATAGGTCGCATTTGGGGTGATCCCACCCGCATAGCCAACGGCGGTCAACCAGACGCCAGGGGGCTGCCAGAACAGGCGCTCGGCCCCCCAGAAACAGCCAAGGCCCAGCCATATCTCCTCAAAGCCTTCAGGGGCTTCCGCCTTGATTTCACGGTCGAAAATCGTGTGGCGCTCTGCGGTGGGTATCGATTGTGGGCGACCCATCAAAGCTGTTGTGGCATCGGGCATCGGTTTTGGCTTACGGGTGAACACCGGCGTCTCCTGAATTAATCACCTGCCAGATGTAAGGCCGGGGCCTCTTGCAGGCAATGGCAGCAGTAGTCGGCGCTTGCGTGGCCGGGGAAGGGGCGTATAACGGCGCGCTTATGGTGAGGTGGCCGAGTGGTCGAAGGCGCACGCCTGGAACGCGTGTAGGCAGGCAACTGTCTCCAGGGTTCGAATCCCTGTCTCACCGCCACAAAGCCCGCCCCATTTAGGGAACTTTAACGGACGCAGGCGAATTTGCTCTAAAACCCGACAGCCGGAGACGAAACTATGGTTCGCATGTACCTTATCGCCGCTGCTACGCTCGCACTTGTTGGAGCCGCGTCCGCCGAACAATTCACCGCCGTTCAAGGCATCGACAAGATTGTCACCGTGTCCGGCCCTGATGGCACGGTCAGCCTTGACTATCAGTCCGCTGAGCGCGTCGCGCCGGGAGATACGCTCTACTATCATATCGATTACGACAATGGATCTGCCGAACCGGCTGAGAATGTGGAGCTGGTTATGATTGTGCCGGCTGAGGTGAATTATCTGGAAAATACGGCCGATGCCGGCGGCCTCGCTGCAGACCTCGCTTTCTCCGTGGACAATGGCGAGAGTTTCTATTCGCGACGCGACCTACAGGTCGATGTGAACGGCGCGCGCCAGCTCGCCAGCGCGCAAGATATCACCCATATCCGTTGGACATTCGACGCCCCAATTGCCCCTGGCACCCAAGGCAAGGTGAGTTTCCGGGCGACGGTTCGCTGATACTGAAAGCTTCTGCATTTTGAGCGTATGCTGACTTTCCGATTTGTGCGTGAAGTCGAGTACTACTGCAATTTTGGCATAATTAGGGCAGGTTTCATCTAACCCGTTAGCGCTGACTTAAACTTTTTCTGTTGATCTCGACCTATCTGTATTCAGAGAGGGCGAAAATTATGGAACGGTTATTCCGAGTTATCGGAGCTGGCCGGCTATTTGGGTGGTTATCCGCCTTCGGTGCCGCTTCAGCTTTAGCCACTTCGGCATATGCACAGCCGCCAGCGGACAACGGCTTTACCGCTGCGGGCACGTCAGTGCAGAACACATTTACATTGGACTATGATGTCAACGGCGTAGACCAGACAGACATTACGAATTCAGGCTCACCGACGACATTTACCGTCGACCGTCTGGTCAACCATGTCGTCCAGGAGTTGAACACGCCAGTCTCCGGCAACCCGGGTGGCTCAGCCACGCTTCGGTTCCGCGTGACGAACACGGGTAACGACAACCAGTCTTATTCCTTCGATATCTTCGATGAAGGTGGAAGCGCTGCTGATGAAATCGATCTGCCCTATTCATTGACTTTCGTGGCCGTTGATAATTCGGACGCACCGACGGGTGCCGTCACGGCGATCGACGGAGACACTCCGGAAGCTCAGGCTGCGGCAGCAGGCACTGAGTTAACGACAGACCTTGCCCCGGACGATAGTTTCATCGTCGAGGTGACCGGCACACTTCCGGCAGGGGCCGTCGCGGCAAACTTTGACAGCCTTCGTCTTGTTGCCCAGGCCCGTCAGCCTGGCGCATTTATCGTGACGAGTGGCGCTACCGGAGCGACATCCTCACCGGGTGCTCGCGTTGAAGGCACCACAGATCCAAATGCCATTGATGGCGTAGCCCAGAACGTCCTCGCAGATGGCACAGGCGCAGGCAGCCCTCCAACAAGTGTTGACCAGGACAATGATGCTCTGTTCTCTGCTGTCGGCATTATCACGACGGATATTCCAACGCCAAACCTGGTTGTTCAAAAAGTGGTCGATGTGCTGGCGACAGAATTCACGGGCACACAGTGTGAAACCTTCGCGACGACGACCGGTCCTACCGGCAATGTGAGCGGTATTCCTGACGGAACAGGTGGAACATTTACCGAGACGGTAGCCGTTCCTTCAGTGGCCATTGCCGCCGGAAACCAGTTCACGACACCTGGCGCCTGTATAGAATATGTCATCCGTGTTCTGAACATAACGCCAGGCGTGACGGGTAATCCGACAACCACTGCGACCGGTATCGACATCATCGATGAACTTCCAAGCGGAGTGCGGTTTATCAGTGCACGTGCAGAAGGCTTTGATAATGTGGCGCAGCCTTCGCAGGACGTTACCGGTGGACTGGTTCCGCCCAATTGTAACCCTGCAGCGGCACCAACACCGATCATTGAAAACTGCGCGGTGCGCTTCAATGGCGGCGAAATGGAAAACGACAACAACCTCGCTGCTGTGAGGATCCGCGCGCAGGTCTACTAGTGTTGTCCGCATAATGACTAAAAGAGGCCCCCGCACGTCGTCCGAGTGGGGGCTTCTTAGTATTTTAACACGCTGATTTAGCAGATCATTTACCGCAATCTGCGACACTGGCGTGACAATGTGGGGCGATAGACCAGACAACTGGCAACGCCCCCAAACCGTGCTCGAGCAAGAACGGGCACAGTGATGGTTGGTGGTTCGAGTGATGGCTTCTGCAAAGAAGCATATACGGGGCATGTTTGCCTCCTTGGTCCTGCTCGTTGGGGTGCTCCTAACGGGCGGAGCACCTGTGTACGCTCAAGATCTAGAACAAGTCGACAACGTCGCCAGCGTGACGTTTGAACTGGACGGCTCAACATTCTCATTACAGACGAATGTCGCGAGCTTCACGATTTCCCCGCCCGTATCGACGCCATCACAGATCGATTTCTTTCGTTTCGCGCAAGACGCAGCCGATGGCATCCTGACACGGATCAATGGAAGTGAATTTAGTCCATCCGGAAGCCTCAACGGCCCCTTTGAGGTCGTCGGCGCACCCATAACAACCAATAACAAACTTCTCGATCTCTCTGGCGAGGTCACGCTTGTCGAAGCTCAGCGCTATCTTGCTGGCGAGTTGATGTTCGTCCGTGTGATTGATTTGGGGCAGAACTTCAATCCCGCCGAAATCGAAACGGTCGTCATCACAATTGAAGCAGACAGCGGAGATTCTGTTACGCTTCGCTTGTTTGAGAGTGGCGCGGACACTGGCGAGTTCTTTGCCTACGTTCCGTCAACACCATCAGTCACACCGATCAACGACGCGCAATTGTCAACACCGGGCGAGACCGGCTTAACGGCCCTATACGTCGATGAGTTTGATGCCACCGAAGTATCGGTCGACACAGCATTGGTGGATCCATTCGGCCGTTTGTTCGATAGCGCCACAGGTGAGCTGATCGACGGTGCAACAGTCACGATCATCGATAATGCCAGCGGCTTGCCAGCTGATGTCTTTGGCGTTGACGGCGTATCCGCTTACCCGTCCACCATCGTGACGGGTGGTGTTGTGACGGACGATAGCGGACTACAATACGAATTGGCCGATGGGGAATTCCTGTTTCCCTTGATGAGGCCGGGCCTGTATCATTTGATTATCCAGCCGCCTGATGATTTTCGCTTCCCCTCGGAAGCATCGCCCGATCAATTTGCGAATCTTCCAAATAGTCCCTTCGAAATCATCGAAGGGTCGTTTGGTGGTACATTTGAGGTTCTTGCGACAGGCCCATTGAACTTCGATGTGCCGCTCGACGATGATGGGCTGATTACAGTCGTGAAGTCATCCTCGACACAAACGGCGGCTCCGGGTGACTTTGTCGGATACACGGTTCAAATCGAGAACAATCAACCATTTCCTCAGCGGGCATTGATCCGCGACAATCTTCCCCGGGGATTTCGCTTGAGGGAGGGCACAGTTCGGCTAAATGGTACGCCCACAGATGATCCACTCATTTCATCCGACGGGCAAAGCCTTCTTTTTGATCTTGGATCAATCGGGGCGAACCAGACGTTCAGCTTAAGCTATGTCGGCCTGGTCAGCGCTGGGGCCCCGCTTGGGGAAGCGGTCAACGAAGCCTTTTTCGTGGATGAGGCCGGTCAACGACTTTCTAATCGCGCGGAAGCGGCAGTCTTTGTCCGGGAGGATCTCCTCCGATCACGTCTGACGATTGTCGGTCAGGTCGTCGAGGACGCCTGTGAGCCGAGCCAGGAATGGGCTCGTGATCTCCATGACGGCGTCGGTGTTGGCGGCGTTCGCCTTTATCTCGAAACCGGGGACTACGTCGTCACCGATGAGGATGGCCTTTACCATTTCGAGAATGTTCTGCCGGGCACCCATGTGGTGCAAGTCGATGAAGCGACGCTGCCAGAGGGCTATGAAGCGGTGCTTTGCGAGGAAAACTCACGCTATGCTGATAGCGCAACCTCGAAATTTATCGACACGATCGGTGGGGCGATTTGGCGGGCCAATTTTTATTTGGAGCGCACCTCTGAGGTTGAGGCAGAGGAAGTTGTTGAGAGCTTCAATGACAACACCGAGTATCGCGATTTTGACCAGGAATGGTTGGAGCAGCAAGCGCCGGGAATTCGTTGGGTCTATCCGGCAACGGACCGAACACCGTCATCACGAAGTGTGAATGTCGGTATTCAGCATTATGGTGGGCAGCAAATTGCGCTGACCTTGAACGGTGAACCTGTCCCAAGCCTGAACTTCACAGGCACAGATGGGACACTGGATGGACAAACAAGTCTCACCCGTTATCGCGGGATCAATATTGCCTCTGGTCGGAACCACTTTGTGGCGACGATTTTCGACACGGCTGGAAACATCGTTGATACGCTGGAAAGAGCCATCTGGTTCGTCACCGAGATCGAGCAGGTCGGCATCGTCGACGACCAATCGATCGTTGTCGCCGATGGCCGAACAAATCCGTCGATTGCTATTCGCGTCACCGATGCTGCCGGTCGGGCCGTCCACCGTGGTCGCCAGATCGAGGTCGATATTGCAGCGCCTTACACACTTCGGGCGGTCCGCGAGTTTGAAGACGAGAATCCGATTGCGGCACAGCTCGCCAATGTTGCGGCTGCATCCGTCGGTGCCGACGGTATTGCCCATGTTGAGCTGGAGCCGACACTGCAGACCGGTCTCGTGCGGCTTCAGGTTCGCCTTGCCGACGGGTCGCAATATCCATTGAGTATCTATCTGGAACCAGAGCGGCGGGAGTGGATTGTTGTTGGCCTCGCCGAGGGAGAGACTGGGCTTCAATTCGCCGACGGACCGGGCGCGTTCTCGTCTGACGATCTAATCGATGATGGACGTCTGGCCTTCTTTGCCAAAGGGACCGTCCGAGGGGATTGGCTTCTCACCCTCGCTGTAGACACGGCGCGTCGGCGCGGTGACGCAGACGGGACGATCTTCGAAGGCGATATCGATCCAAATGCATTTTACACGCTGTACGGTGACCGAACCTTCCAGGATCGCGAGGCAGAATCTCGCTTCCCATTATTTGTGAAACTCGAGAAGAGCACCTTCCAATTGCTGTTCGGCGATTATGACACCGATTTGGGGGATACGGTGTTGGGGAGATACAACCGGCGTCTGTCCGGGCTGCGTTCTGTCTATGAAACTGAGAAGACATCCTTCTCCGCATTCGTGGCCGACACCAATCAGGGCTTCACGCGGGACGAGATTGCAGCCGATGGCACCTCTGGACCGTTCTTCTTGACGTCAGCACCTTTGATTCGGAACTCAGAACGCATTTTCATCGAAACCCGCAATCGTTTCCGGCCTGACGAAGTCCTGTCGGTCATCAACCTCGCGCGATTTGTCGACTACGATATCGACTTTGACACGGGTGAGGTGTTCTTCCGTCGGCCAATTGACGCCACCGATAGCGGCTTCAACCCCAACGTGATTGTCGCAGAGTATGAGGCATCCGATGCGGTGGAGCGAAGCATCACGGCCGGTGGCCGAGCCGCTCGCCGACTGCTCGATGGGAATCTGGAAGTTGGGGCGACCTATATCCGCGAAGAAGGCGACAATATATCGCCGGACGCCGTAAGCCAATTGGCAGCTGTTGACCTGACAGCGTTTATTGGACGCAGCACCGAGATTCACGCCGAATATGCCAGAACCACTCGCGATGACACCGCTGAAGCAATAGAGAGTTCCGACGACGCTGACGCGCTTCTGGTGGAGGTGATCCATCGCCAGGAGGCGCTGACAGTATCGGCATTTTATCGAGAAGATGAAGCCGGCTTCGGTCTCGGCCAACAATCCTCAGGAACGGTTGGAATTCGCCGGATCGGGGCGAATGCGTCGGTTGAGATTGGTCGGGCTCAGAATGCGGGCGATCAGGTCGGCGCGCGGCATTTCGTCGATGGTGAGGTTTTGCAGGAAACAAACCTTCAGACAGGCGATGAACGACGCATTGTGGAAGCACAGTTGAGACGCCAGGATCCGCTCCTAAGCGGCGCGCTCGGCGTGCGATATGTCGAGGAAGACTTTACCAGCCTTCCAGATGGGCAGAGGCGATCGACTCTCTTAACAGGCTCGGTTCAAAAATCATTCCCAGAATGGGGGCTCTCCCTGTCAGCAGCGCACGAACAGCCAATTGGTGATGAAGAGGATGAATCAACGCAGTTCCCGCAAAGAACAATATTGGGTGCGGATAAAGTACTCAATAGGTTTGCAACCCTCAATGTCCGCCACGAATTCCTTGATGGATCAAATGCGTCCGGGAACAACACGACGGTTGGCATCACGGCCACGCCCTGGAGCGGCACCGAGGTCATCGCATCAACCGATCTGATTACCCAGGACAGCTCTCGGCGTCTAAGCGCGACCGTCGGCGTCGACCAAACCATTCGGATCAACGAAGCTTGGACCGCCAGCGTCGGGGTCGCGCGCCGTGCTCAAATTGCAGGCGATCAGCTGCCACTGGATGTGGCACCAGACCTGCCGATCTCTCCATTGGAAACGGCTCCCCAGAGCCCGTTAACGCTCAGCGATTCCTTCACTTCCGTTTATACCGGTGCCGGATACAGAGGTGAGCGAACCGTCGGATCGGCTCGATTGGAGGTCCGCGATAGCACGATAGGAACGCGCTATGCCGGTATTCTTGGCGGCGCGCGAGAAGCCAGTGAGGTCCTGTCGTTCGCCATTGCAGGGCGCGTCGAGCAAACTTTGGCGGAGCAGGCGGCGGACTTGCGAAGCGCTGAAGTGCGGATCGGGTCATCCTGGCGCCCCCGCGGGAAAGGTCCAATCGTCTATAATCGGTTCGATGTCGCATTCGACGAAACGGAGGGCCAGTTCCGGAACTGGCGTGTCGTCAACAATACCGGCATCAATGCCCTTGTGACCAAGCGGACACAGCTGGCGGCATTTTATGGCATAAAATATGTCCGTTCGAATTTTGCGGGTGATAGCTTTGATGAGGTGACCCATCTGATCGGCGGCGATGTCCGCCACGATATCACACGCCGTTTCGACATTGGGTTTTCGGGCTCCGCATTGATTTCGCAGTCTGGTCAGACCGACTTTCAGTGGGGTCCGAATTTTGGCGTGTCCCCGGCTGAGAACATTTGGATGAGCATCGGCTACAACTTCGAAGGTTTCAATGACAACGACTTCCAGGACGCCGAGTTCAGCCGCGATGGCCCTTTCGTCAAACTTCGTGTGAAGTTTGATCAGCACACGGCCAAAGGACTATTGGACTGGATATCTCCTCGTGGAGACAATTAGTCGCCGCCGCGCTTGGCCCCGCTACGTCTGACAAACTATGTCCCCAACCTGCCGGTGGGTCTGAGCATTTGCACGCGGACCGCCATGGTCTAGATGAGGAATATGGCGATCACAGTCAAAATATGTGGCTTCACCGAACCGAGCACAGTGCGTGTAGCGGCGGAGGCGGGTGTCGATTGGATCGGCTTCAACTTCGCCGAGAAGAGCCCAAGGCGGGTGCGTCCCTCCGATATGGGGCGCTTGCTCCCGGAGATTGGGAACGCTGACGCGATTGGCTTGCTCGTGGATCCTGAGGACGCACAGCTTGAAGCTGTTCTGGCAACGGGACTGCAACACATTCAGCTCCATGGCAGTGAGACACCGGAACGCGTCGCCGACATTGCCAGACATGTGTCCGGTGAGGTTTGGAAGGCGGTCGGTGTGGAGACACGACAGGACCTCGATCAGGCGGACGCCTATGCCGCAGCCGATCGTCTGTTGATTGATGCCCGCCCCCCCAAAGGAGATGCCCAAAAGGGAGGCCATGGTATCCCTTTCGATTGGTCGATCATAGAGAACTGGCAGTCACCGAAACCGTGGGTGCTCGCCGGCGGCCTGGCGCCTGGCAATGTCGTGGAGGCCGTTTCCCGAACCCAAGCAACATTGGTCGACGTGTCCTCTGGCGTAGAGCGCGAGCGGGGGGTAAAGGATGCCGGTCTAATTCGCGAATTCATCGTCACAGCAAAGGGAATATGAACCATGGACGGCACAACAGCGCGTCCCAATAGCTGGGACCAATGGCCAGATTCAGAAGGTCGATTTGGGGACTTCGGCGGGCGTTATGTCGCCGAGACGCTGATGCCGCTCATCCTTGATCTCGAGACGGAATACCAGGCCGCCAAGAAGGATCCGGCATTCCAGGCCGAAATGGATGATTTGTGGACCCATTATGTGGGCCGGCCCAGTCCCCTATACTATGCTGAGCGTCTCACAGCGCACTTTGGAAAGGGAAAAATCTACTTCAAACGGGATGAGCTTAATCATACCGGGGCGCACAAGATCAATAATTGCCTGGGTCAGATACTCCTTGCGAAACGTATGGGGAAAACCCGCATCATCGCTGAAACGGGTGCTGGCCAACACGGTGTTGCGACAGCGACGGTCTGCGCACGGTTTGGCCTGCCCTGCGTGGTGTTTATGGGTGAGACGGATGTCGAGCGTCAGAAGCCGAACGTCTTTCGGATGAAGCTTTTGGGTGCGGAAATCGTACCTGTGGCATCGGGAACCGGAACCCTGAAAGATGCCATGAACGAGGCTTTGCGAGATTGGGTCACAAATGTGGACTCTACTTTCTATTGCATAGGCACCGCCGCGGGCCCGCATCCTTATCCCGAACTCGTCCGGGATTTTCAGTCGATCATTGGCAAGGAGGCGAGGGATCAAATCTTGGATCGCGAGGAGCGCCTGCCGGACGCCGTTATGGCCTGCATTGGGGGTGGGTCGAACGCGATCGGGCTTTTTCACCCCTTCTTGGAGGACGAGGCCGTCCAGTTGATTGGTGTAGAAGCTGCGGGTCGAGGCATAGAAACCGGGGCGCACGCGGCCGCCCTGAATGGCGGTGAGCCCGGCGTGCTTCACGGCAACAAGACCTATCTTTTACAAACCAATGACGGTCAGATCATCGACGCGCACTCCATTTCGGCTGGGCTCGATTATCCGGGTATCGGTCCTGAACACGCATTCCTGCGAGACACCGGCCGAGCCAAATATCTTACATGCACCGATGATGAAGCGCTTCAGGCTTTCCAGCTCTGCACGCGCCTGGAAGGTATCATTCCAGCTCTGGAACCCAGCCACGCTCTAGCGAGACTGCCCGAGGCGCTCGATCAGATCTCGGACGACGGGATACTGATCATGAATCTTTGCGGGCGGGGCGATAAGGATGTTTTCTCAGTGGCAGACGCATTGGGCGTTACAATATAGTCAATCAGAAAAGGTTGACTTCCAGTTGCCGTAGATCCCATGACCAACCTCATCCTGATCCGTGTCAATTGTCCCAACGAAGCCATAGCGACGGAGATCGCCGAGGCGGCCATTTCGGCGCGCGTCGCCGGCTGTGCCAATATTAATGGTCCCATTCGGTCGATCTATTCGTGGCAGGGCGAAATTGAACGCGAACAAGAATGGGTGCTGTGGCTAAAGGTTAAAGAAACAGATTGGGATAAAGCCGAAGCGCTTGTGCTTTCGAAACATCCGTTCGATACACCTGCACTCCTCGGCATTCCTTGTTCTCACGCCAATCGACGCTATGCCGACTGGCTTGCCGAAGAAACGAAAGACAAGATCTGAATGCCCGTGTCTCGCATCTCCAATCGCTTTGACAAAGTTCGTGAAGATCGCCGCGCCGTGCTTGTGGCATACCTGATGGCGGGTGATCCGGATCTCGAAACATCATTCCAGGCGATGTGTCAGCTCCGCGACAACGGAGCGGATATAATCGAGCTGGGCGCGCCGTTCACAGATCCAATGGCGGACGGTCCTGCGATACAAATGGCCGGGCAGCGGAGTCTGAAATCAGGCACGACCTTGGAAGATGTCTTCCGGCTTGCCGAGAGGTTTCGGGCGGAAGACAAAACCACGCCGCTGATCCTGATGGGGTATGCAAACCCGATCCATTATCTTGGCTTTGAGGCCTTCGCCGAGCGGGCTGCATCCGTCGGCATTGACGGGACCATTATTGTAGATCTGCCACCTGAGGAAGATCTGCCGCTTCGCAAAGCCTATGCAAGCCATGGACTTGCCGTCATTCGGCTGGCGACCCCAACGACCAGTGAGGATCGAATGGCGACCATTGCCGATGGTGCCTCCGGATTCCTTTATTTTGTCGCGGTTACGGGGGTCACAGGTGCAGGCTCAGCCGACCCGTCTGAGATCACTGAAAGAGTTGAAATGGCGCGTCGCGTCTCCAATTTACCGGTATGCGTTGGTTTCGGCGTCAAAACAGGCGCTCAAGCCGCTGCGATGGCTGCGATTGCCGATGGGGTTGTCGTAGGGTCCGCTTTCGTAGACCATGCGCGCAAATCAATTGAGTCGGACGGCACATATTGCGCCGCCGAAGGGATGGGTGCATTGGCGAAGGAACTCATCACTGCCATCGAGGCCGCAAAGCGCTGAGCAAGCGCATCTGGAAAGGGCATAAGGCATGAACTGGCTTTCCAATATCCGTCCCCCAGGCTTGAAAAGTCTCCTTGGGAAACGCGACACACCTGACAATCTTTGGGTCAAATGCCCGAAGTCCGGTGAATTGGTCTATAAATCAGACCTGGAGGCAGCGTGGTGGGTGACGCCTGCTGGTGCACATCTGAGAATTTCTCCGCGGAACCGGTTCCGGTTGCTGTTCGATGACGAAAGATGGGAAGCGATTTCTCTCCCGCCGGCCCCAAGGGATCCTTTGAAGTTCAAGGACAGCAGAGCCTATCCGGCGAAACTGAAGTCCGACAAAGCAAAAATCGATGCACGCGACAAAACCGAGGCCGAGCTTGGCGGAGATTCCGTGCGCCAGGACGACTGCATGTCGGCTGCGTTCGGCAAGATTGGCGGCGTGCCAGCCGTTATCCTGGTTCAGGATTTCGCCTTTATGGGGGGCTCGCTCGGCATGGCCGCCGGTGAGGCGTTCATTGCGGCAGCACAGATGGCTGTCGCCAAGAAAGCGGCCTTTATTGTCGCCACGGCTTCGGGCGGTGCACGGATGCAGGAAGGGACACTGTCGCTGATGCAGATGCCTCGCACCACGCTGGCGATCCAAGAAGTGCGTGAAGCAAACCTGCCATATATTGTTATCTTGACTGACCCGACATCGGGCGGCGTTTCGGCCTCCTATGCGATGCTTGGGGATATCCATATCGCGGAACCGGAAGCCATGATCGCGTTTTCCGGGCCACGCGTCATAGAGCAGACAATTCGCGAGAAACTGCCCGATGGGTTCCAGCGGTCCGAATTCCTGCGCGAGAAAGGGGTGGTCGATATTGTCGTCGATCGCCGTGAGCTTAAGCAGACTCTATCTCGCGTGATGGGTCATTTGATGCCAAAGCGCCGGCGCAGATCAGATGCGCCGCTCGGCAATGTAAAGCAACCCGCAGCCGACGCCACACCGCCCCCGGAAGAGGCCAAGGACAGCTCGGCTTGATCACTGCCGCCTCAGAGCTGCAGGCTCTTCTCCAGACATTCGATCGAAACGCACACCATGGTGGCGATCTCTCCTTGGGCCCAATCGAAACCGTGCTTGAAAGGCTCGGGCGGCCGCAAGACCGGTTTCCGCCAACCATCCATATCGCAGGGACGAATGGGAAGGGGTCTACGGCGGCCTTTATTCGGTCAATGGCGGAGGCGGCTGGATTGCGCGTCCATGTCTCGACATCTCCGCATCTCGTCCGCGTCAACGAGCGGGTGAGGTTGGCTGGCGACCTCATTGATGATGAGTATTTTCTGCAGTGCTGTCGCCGCGCGGCAAAAGCTGGCACGGGTATAACAACCTCGTATTTTGAACTGACATTCGCCGCGGCCGCTTTGGCGTTTTCCGAGACCCCCGCTGACTTGCTTGTTTTGGAGGTCGGCCTCGGCGGGCGGCTCGATGCAACGAACATCATCGAAAGGCCTGCAGTTTCCGTGATCACCCCTATAGCGCTTGATCATCAAGCCATATTGGGGAGTACGATCGCTCGCATTGCATTTGAGAAAGCTGGCATTATCAAGCTGGGGTGTCCGGTCGTCTCGGCGCTGCAAACGAGCGACGCGGCAGGTGTCATCGCTGAAGAAGCATTTGCAAAGTCTGCACCCTTGCACACGCTGTCCCCGAAAGACATTGATGATATAGCTTCGCCGATCGCGCTGGAGGGCGCGCATCAAAAAGCGAATGCCGCTCTCGCCTCAAAGGCCCTCGAAGTCTGGGCGCATCCGGCAATAACTGAGCCGGCCATCCGGACCGGATTACAAACGGTAAGTTGGCCAGCCAGATTGCAAAAATTGAAGCCTGGTCCGTTAACGGATCAGTTTAAAGATCTGCAGATTTGGTTGGACGGCGGACATAATCCCCACGGTGCCGCAGCGCTGTCTGATGTCATCGCCGGTTTGCCTGACAGGTCAGCATTGGTTTTTGCAATGTTGCAGGCGAAGGAAGCCAAGGCATATCTGGAAGCCCTAAGCGGGCTTGATGTGAAGCTGATCACATGCCCAATGCCCGCCGGTCATGCTGGCCACTCGGCGGAGACACTAGCAGACATTGGCAGCGCACTTGGGTTCGAAGCGTGGCCGGCTTCCAGTCTCAACGCCGCCCTGTGGCGGGCAACCGAATTGATGTGCCAACGTGCCTTGGTCTGCGGATCCCTTTACATGGCAGGAGCCGTTCTCGAAGCGAACGAGGAAATTCCGATCTGATTGCTGCTGGAAATTCAATCAATAAGGCAAAAATTTTCGCTTTCAAATCAATGGTCCCGGAACGCCTTATCGCTATCTTGCACTGGCAAAATAGCTTCTGGAGGGGGGCGGGCCATTATGGGTATTTTACAAGACGTTAGAGGAGGAACCGCGATCCTCTGGGCGACAGCTTTGCTGCCAATACTGGTTTGTGCAGGGGCTGCCGTCGATTTCTCGAAGAATCGCGCCATGGCTGGGGAGATACAGGCCGCAGTTGATCACACAGCTCTCGCTGTCGCGCGATTTGCCCTCGATAATGCGGATGCGAGTGACGCCGAACTTAATCAGTTTGCCCAGACCCATTTCGACACGAACAAGATAGAATTGACCGGCTACCATGTCGGCAGTGTCAATGTGCGGCGGTCCGGTGACCGTTTCGATGTATCGGTCGATGGCGTTGGGCCGACCACCATGCTTGCCGCGGCCGGAATAAATGAGCTGCCAATTTCAGCCCAGGCCGCAGCCGCTGTTTCCCCGAATCAAAGCCCGCTTGAAATCGCGCTGGTGCTCGACGCTTCGGCGTCTATGCAAGGGTCAAAGATAACAACCCTCCAGTCTGCCGCTTCGGAGATGATCGAGACGCTGGTCGAAGAGGGCGGCAATGTACGCATGGCGATTGTCCCCTTCAATTTGGCCGTCAATGTCGGTGAAAGTAATCGCGGGGCCTCGTGGCTGGATGTCAATGATGAGCGCACGGTCGATGAGGAGGTTTGTCCGGTCGACAATGCCGCATCTAGCGCGGCGGGTTGTACGCAGATTGCCTGTGGTGGACGGAACGACGAAACCGGGAATTGTTTCACGACATGGTCGTGCCCAAGCGGCGTCGATCTTGTGCGAACCTGCTCTACTCAGCCAAGTGATTATACTTGGGAGGGGTGCGTCAGGTCCCGCGTCTCACCTTACAATGTCGACGATGGCGGATACGGTGCGAATCCGGTTCTGAGCTGGTCTCTGAAATCAAATAATATCTGCCCGAACAGTAATCGCATCCGTCCATTGTCCGACGACCCAGACGCGCTAACCAGCGCGATAGACGAGATGAACGCAACCTGGTCAACCTATATTCCAGCCGGGTTGACCTGGGGCAGACGTGTCCTGTCGAGCGCCGAACCGTTTGCCGAATCCGCGTTCGACGAGAGCGCTGATACGAGCATCGGCGACGGTAGAAGCGCCCAGTCCATTGTCCTGATGAGCGATGGAGCGAATACGGGCTCTTTGGATGGCAATCAAACGCACTGGGGCGGTGACTTTCCTGCTGCGAATCAACTGACTGCCGATCTATGCGATGCGATAAAAGAAGATGGAACCGAGATGTTCGTGGTCGCGTTCGAAGTCACCGACGCAGCAACGCTTGATCTTCTAGAAGATTGCGCATCCGGCGACGATCACTTCTATACAGCGGGCTCTGAAATTCAACTTTCGGCGAGCTTCGAAGGTATTGCAGGTGAGTTTTCGCGTCGCCGAGAACTCGCTTTGGTTCAGTAAACCGAGAAGGCCTATACGACGGGCCGCCAATCTGGTGGTGCCATTTCGAAGCCGGAAAAGTCGAAGCCAGGGGCCACCACACAGCTGACAAGGGTCCATGCGCCGAGGCTTTCAGCAGTCTGCCAGTGCATTGCTGGAACAATACACTGGGGGTGTTCTCCGGCTCTAAGGTCAATGCCCAGGCGTGTGTTTTCCGCCCCCTGTCCATTTGGGTGGGAGATCGTCAGCGATAACGGACCACCTGCATGCCATATCCAAACTTCGTCAGCATCCACGCGGTGCCACGCGGATAGTTCGTCGGCCTGCAGAAGATAGTAGATGGCTGTAACTGCGGGTCGCTGCTCGAGCTCTGTTTCGCTGCGAAACGTCTCGACATAATGCCCGCCTTCAGGATGAGGGATCATGTTCAACAGACGAATGATTTCCTTGGGCGCAAGATCGCCGGACAAGCTGTTTAGCAGGGGGGGGCTCCTGTCAGTATTTGAGGGTAGCAAGACGGAACTGTGCTGGCCTAAAAACGATCCTTGCGACTGCGGATCTCCGCAAAAGTTGCGACAGGATCGCCAGCGTGCCCCATGGCAGCCTGTAGGCCGGTATCATCAGCGCGAAGAAACGGATTGGTTCTGATCTCTCTGTCCAGAGATGTCGGTACGGTAAACTCGCCCTTGCGCCTTTTCTCTTCGATCTCGTTCGCATAGTGCCGAAGATCCTCATTGTCCGGATCAATCGTTACCGCAAATTTTGCATTTCCAGATGTGTACTCGTGAGCGCAATAGAGCGTTGTCTCGCGAGGCAGGGCGCGGACAGTGAGCATGCTCTGCCACATCATGTCTGGCGTTCCCTCAAAGATACGACCGCATCCGAGCGCAAACACGCTATCACCCACAAACGCAATGCCATCGTCTGGAAAATAAAAGGCAATATGTCCGATCGTGTGGCCCGGAACATCAAGCACCATCGCCGTTTGCCCACCCAGTTTTGCACTGTTTCCGCCAGACAAAGTATGGTCAATTCCAGGAATTTTATCCGCTTCTCCTACTGGACCGATAATTCGACATCCGGTTGCCTCTTTGATCGCTAGATTGCCCCCGGTGTGATCTGGATGCCAATGCGTGTTCCAGATCTCGGTAATCGTCCAACCGCGAGCCGCGGCTTCTGTCAGATAGACGTCGGCATCTGGTGTATCGATACAAACTGTTTGTTCGGAACTCGGATCATGGACGAGAAAGCCATAATTGTCCGACAGGCAGGGAAATTGATGTATTTGCAACATTCTTGGGGGCAACTCTTTGGTTTGAAGATCTGGAACTGATTAGCATATAGAAACACATGCGTCAGGATGTTGCCTCGCTCGAAACCTTCTATGCCTCCCCGCTGGGAATCAAGGCACGCGCTGTTCTGACCTCCCGGGTAGAGGATCTATGGGGCGAGCTAAAGGATGAGGCCGTGCTTGGCGTGGGGTTCGCGACACCGCTGACAACAGTGCTTGGTCGAAACGCAGAAACAAATATTGCTGTCATGCCCGCCGCTCAAGGTGGGTTGACCTGGGCTAGCACCTCTCGGGGCGTGTCGACGGTGCTCGCAGAGGAGGGGGATCTTCCGTTCAAGGATGGCTCTTTCACCCGGATCGTTCTGATGCATGCGATGGAGGAGTCTCCAGCTCCGTTTGCATTGCTCCGAGAGATTTGGCGTGTCCTCGCTCCGGAAGGGCGACTTGTCGTGATCGCGTCAAATCGCCTGGGGCTATGGGCGCGAGCGGAGGCGACGCCCTTCGGGCATGGCCGACCCTGGACACGGAGCCAATTAACCCGGCTACTTGACGACACCATGTATCAAAGCACAGCATGGACCTACAGCTTGTATATGCCCCCAAGCCAGTGGAAAACCGTTCTTGCACTCGCCGACAGCATTGAAAAAGCAGGAGAAACCGTAAGCCGCGTTCTCGGCGGAGTGGTTTTGATAGAGGCGGTCAAACGCCTCTACGCTAAAACGGGCGGACATAAGCTCCAATTCGCGCCATTGCGGCCTGTACGCACGCGCAAAGGCTTGGCGCGCTTGCCTAGAGATTAAGCAAACCCCCAAGGTACACGGGGTGTGCTACTGACACTATTGATTTTTTTTGCACGCCGGACCTATTTTGATTTTGAAAAGTTGGGAAGAACAACATGAAGCTTGTAACCGCCATTTTTAAGCCAAGTCGCCTGGATGCTGTGATTGATGCGATCAGCGCGGTTGGTGCATCCGGTCTCACTGTGTCTGAAGTCCGCGGTTACGGCCGTCAGCAAGGCAAGACCGAGGTCTACAGGGGAGCTGAATACGAAGTTCGCTTGCTGCCAAAAGTGCAGGTTGATGTTGCGTGTTCGGACGACACCGCAGATCGAGTGGCAGAGGCCATTATGGAAGCGGCAAATACCGGCACTATTGGAGATGGTAAGATTTTCATTCGCGGATTGGATACGGTCATTCGTATTCGCACCGGCGAACGAGATGAACAGGCCGTCACCGGTTAACAGCGAATTCCCGGTTCACCCTGTGCCCGTCATCCGATCGAGACGGATCGCGGATCCGGTTAATGTATTAACCGACTCCCTCTCATTTTTTGGTCAGCGTTACGAAATTCTAGCGTATTCGCTGTATGCGTGTAATCGAGCCGGTATGCCGGTGGGCTGGACGCAGGTTGCACAATGCAAATGGAGTGGTACTTCCAACTTCTGAACCCGCTTGTCTTCATGATCTTCGCGGGCGGGTTCGTCTGTATCGATCGCATGCGGCCAAGTCGTGCGGCCCTTGTCTTCGCCGCAAGCTATCTCGTTGGATCTCTCGCCTTCCTGTTGGATGTGTTGTTTGAACATAGCGAGAGCATTATTGTGCGCACGGCAATTGCTGGGCTCTACGCGACAACAGCGCTTCTCCTGGTCTGCGGTATCTGGCGACATTATCGCGGCCCCGCGCCCTGGCGTCTTCTTGTCGGAATTCTGATATGTCACCTTGCGGTGTATGGCGCGTTGCTCGCGCTCGAATGGCCATGGATGCGGTCTTTCAGCGCCAATTTTGGATGCGGGATCATCTTCACATTTGGACTCGTCGCAATGCATGGCCAGAAACATCGCTTTCTGGATTCACTCTTATTCTTTGTACACTCGGCGAGTTGCGTATTGTGCTTTGTGAGACCCGTCGCCATAGCTTTTCTGACGGGCGAACCGCTTTCCAGCACAACCCATAGCGAGGAGATGTTGCTCGTGTCCTTGCATCTCGTCGTTGCAGCGTCGGCGGTAACGACAGGAATGACGCTTCTTGTCATCTTGAGCCGTGACATATTTGAAGATCTCAAGGAAAGCTCCGTTCGGGATCCACTGACGGGACTTTTGAACCGCCGCGGTTTTGAAAATGAAGCAACCGCACTTCTCCAATCAAGATCAGATCGGACCGTATCGCTCATCGTAGCCGACATAGATCATTTCAAAGCGATCAATGACGCCCACGGTCATGGGACTGGCGACAAGGTGATTGCTGCAGCTGGTCAACTCATGCAGACGATCGCGGGGCCGACGGGTATTGTCAGCAGAATGGGAGGAGAGGAGTTCATAGTTCTTCTCCCGGATATCGATCTGATCGAGGCCAGTGCACATGCGCAGCGGATGAGAACGTCGATGATATCTCTCTCCGTCTCGGACAATGCTGACAATCTGTCTTGCACGGCGAGTTTTGGCGTGGCGCAATATCGAACCGGAGAGGATTTGAGCAGCACGATCATGCGCGCCGATCACGCCCTATACTTTGCTAAGACCACCGGGCGAGACTGCGTCAAAACGGAAACAGACCTCGCAGTTCGCGAACTCAATTCCCTCAATCAAAATGACATTGGGCACGAGTCCTGGAAAGCTGATGCTTCCCAGGATCTTGCATGATTTCAGTCCAATCTGCGTCCAGCTGCCGTTCCGACCGCTTAGGCCGCCTGATATCCGAGGACAGCCTTTACCTCGAGGAATTCCTCAAGGCCAAACTCGCCCCATTCGCGCCCGTTTCCAGATTGCCGATACCCACCGAAGGGAGCTGCAAAGTCGGCACCTGCTCCGTTCAAATGTACATTCCCGGTACGGAGCTGTTTGGCCACCTTTCGCGCCCGTTCAACATCTCCAGACTGTACGTATCCTGACAGACCATAGACGGTATCATTGGCCATCTCGATCGCTTCTTCCTCGGTGCCGTAGGGGATCATTACCAGCACGGGTCCGAAGATTTCCTCGCGAGCGATCGTCATGTCATTACGCACATCTGCAAAGACAGTTGGGCGAGCAAAGTAGCCCTTATTGAAGCCTTCCGGGCGGCCAGGACCGCCGGCAACAAGCGTCGCACCCTCTTCAATGCCCTTTTGGATCAGATCCTGCACCCTTTGGTACTGATTGGCGTTCGAAATAGGGCCGATTGCGCCTCTCGGGGCGTCCGCTGGCATGGCGACCTTCACACTCTCAGCGGCGGCGCGGGCGATTTCGATGGCTTCTGCTTGCTGATCTTGCTGGACGAACATGCGTGATGGTGCATTACAAGACTGACCGGAATTGGTCATCATCTGCATGACGCCGCCACCAACTGCCTTCTGAAGATCGGCGTCGGGAAGGACAATATTGGCCGATTTCCCACCAAGCTCCTGAGCAACACGTTTGACGGTTGGTGCCGCAGCCTGGGCCACCAATACGCCTGCGCGTGTCGATCCCGTAAAGCTCATCATATCGACGTCCGGGTGCCCAGAGAGATATGCACCGACGCCCGGGCCGTCGCCGTTCACAAGGTTGAACACGCCGGGCGGGACGCCAGCCTCATGAATGATCTCAGCGAGCAGCATCGCATCAAGCGGCGCAATCTCCGACGGTTTCAGCACCATGGTGCAGCCGGCCGCAATCGCGGGGGCAACTTTGCAAGCCACTTGGTTCGCCGGCCAGTTCCACGGCGTGATAAAGCCACAAACACCGATGGCCTCCTTGCGGAGCATGGTTGAGCCTTTCAGCTCTTCAAATTCGTATTCTCGCAGGATTTTCGCGGTGTTCGCATAGTGTCCGAGGCCGGCAGGTGCCTGCGCAGCGTTCGCCAGCCACATTGGCGCGCCCATTTGGTTAGAAATGGCTCCGGCAATGTCGCCGAGCCGAGCTTGATACCCCGCCGCAATCTTATCCAATAGTTCGGCACGATACTCGACACTGGTTTCAGAAAATGCGGGGAAGGCGGCTTTGGCGGCTGCGACGGCTTTGTCCACATCTGCTGCTGATCCAATCGATATACGCGCAAAGGGTTCTTCAGTGGCTGGATTCTCAATATCCAGTGCGCGCGGCTCGGCCGGGTCCACCCATTCACCGTTGATATAGAATTGAAGATAGTCCTGCATCTCGGAACTCCCTGATCTTGTGTTCTCATACGCTGGGACAGCTTATAGCGCAGGTTTACCACGTGCGAAGGGCTATCCTTAGGGAAATTTCCAATCAATCTGACGCCGAAATCAGTGTCGGACCGAACACATCCCACAATTGTGATATGGCTTATGCCGCCAAGTGATCTAGGTCAGCGATGTGATAAAGCAGGCCACGATCTCCGAACGCAAAACTGAAGAGCTGGAAACCATTCCCGCGGCAGACTTGATCCGGAGCTGGCAAAGCGATTTCAGCATCGACACGGGTCACCTCTTTTCAGGTATCGAGACCATTCGCATGGTTCGTGATACCGATACCGGCATCGTCGCGTTTGATCCGCCAGTGCTCGGTGATGCGGCCTTCTATAACGCCCTTAGGGCATTCAAGTGGTATCACCCTCCAACCAAAGAAGAATATGCTGAGGCGGCCTCCTGGCATCGTCCGTCGGATAGGATCATCGATGTGGGGGCAGGCCATGGCGGCTTTGCCGACCATGTGCCTCAGAACCAATATTTTGGTTTGGAAACCGATCCCCAGGCCGTATCAAACTGTAAATCCCGCGGCCTAAATGTCTTGAACGCGAGCATGGCGGACTATCGCGACAGGCCCGATGCGATGTCCGCAGACCTTGTGACGGCGTTCCAGGTCTTGGAACATGTCAGCGCCCCCGATCTCTTCATCGACGATATGGCCAGCCTCGCAAGTCCGGGGGGGCGGCTTGTTATCGGCGTGCCCGACGCTGAGTCCTACGTATCGGATCTTCCCGACTTTATGCTCAACGCGCCGCCGCATCACATCACATGGTGGACCGAGGCGTCCCTGACAGGGCTTCTAAAATCAAAGGGTATGCAGATTCTCGCCGTGCAGCGATTTCGCGTTGAACCCTGGGAACGGCAGCTCTGGTGGATGGCTTGGGTCGCGCGCATTGCCCGTCCGAAAGATGGTCAGCGGTTCGGATCAGGAATGCGGGCGAGGAAGGTCGTCTCTTATATCCTGTCGCTTCTGCTGCAGATTATTCGCCCGCCACGGACGGCTTGTGGCTCGACATTGCTTGTCATCGCCGAAAAGAAAAAGGGCCGCGACTAGGCGGCCCCTCTCCAGAAAATTGATTTCGCCACTAAGACGCGACGGCGAACTTTTGCCGCTTATGGCCGGCATCCTCGTGGGCACGTAGCCAGATCGGCGTCCGACCGCGACCAGACCACGTATCGCCGGTTTTCGGATCACGAAATTTAATCGGCGCTTTGCCAATAGGCTTGCGCTTGGTTGTTTTTGTTTTCTTGACCTTGGTCGTTGATGACGTCTCGACCAGTTTCAATTTTGGCTTTGCAGCTTTGCGGGGTTTCCGCCGTTTCGTTGCGGTTGCTCGCGTCTTCTTGGCGACCGGCTTCACCGCGGCTGGTGTGTGCGCCTCGGCAAACGCCTTGAGTTCCTGAATGCGTTTCTCAAGATCCGAGACTTCCGCAGCCGCCTTGGCTGCGATCGCTCGGTCGACCTGATCTCGGAGTTTGATGAGGCTGGATAGAGATTTATCTGAAAGTGAAATTTTTTTAGACATTGGTGGCTCCCGTGCAAGACTGTTCGTGTACGTAATAGGCTGAACTGTTTACCGAGAAGCGAATAGTTTCTTATATCCGGGTAAATATTCAAACTTTTTCAGGCTGGACATAATCAGTCTACTGCGTCACTTGGCTGGCCTATGTCCCACCGGTTCGCAGCTTTCCGTCACCTCTCCTACCGCAGGTATTTTGCATCTCGGTTTGCAACCGCTTTTGCCGTTCAAATTGTTTCAGTTGCGGTCGGTTGGCAAATATATGATCAGACACAAAACGCAGCATTGCTGGGTTGGATCGGTCTCGTGCAGTTCTTACCTGCTTTGCTTTTGGTCGTCGTAACGGGCGTGACGGCAGATCGCGTTGGGCGACGGCTTGTGATGGGCAGCGCGATATTGCTCGAGATGTTTTGCGCAGGCGCAATACTTGTCCTTGCCGCCATCCAGCAATTTAATCCCGTTTGGGTCCTCACCATCTTGACGATCTTCGGCATTGCCCGCGCATTCCTGTCGCCGGCATCAGCCTCGCTCGCCGTCAATATTGTCCCAACCAAAGATTTCGCGAATGCCGTGGGCTGGACGGCGTCCTCCTGGCAAATGGCGTCGATACTCGGTCCGGTTGCGGGAGGTTTGCTTTATGGCATATCTCCAATCGTCGCCTATTCGACGGCAGTGCTAACCCTTGGCACATCCGCCATGCTGATTTTCTCAATACCAAAGCCAAACCAACGCGTGTCCGGAGAACCAACAACGCTCTCCACCTTGCTCGGTGGGTTTTCATATGTGTGGAAAGAGAAGGTCGTATTCGGAGCAATCTCTTTGGATCTGTTCGCGGTGTTGCTTGGCGGTGCCGTGGCGCTTCTGCCAATATATGCCAGAGATATTCTGGACCTCGGGCCGACTGGCCTCGGATTACTGAGGGCTGCCCCTGGAATTGGGGCCATCACATTGCTTGCGATTGTAACGGCGTTTCCGATCCGGGACCATGCCGGGATTATTCTGTTTGTGAGCGTGGCGCTCTTTGGCCTGTCCACGGTCGTATTCGGGGCGTCGACAATTGCCTGGGTTTCGATTCTCGCATTGATGTTGGTCGGAGGCTTCGACATGATATCGGTCTTGATCCGGGAAGTGCTGCTGCAGTTGTGGACACCGGACGAGGTGAGGGGGCGCGTGAACGCCGTGAATTCCATCTTCCTCGGTGCCTCTAATGAGCTGGGTGAGGCGCGCGCCGGTTTCATGGCCGCAAAACTCGGAGCCGTATTTACCGTCGTCGCAGGGGGCGTTGCAGCTATGGCAGTGGCTGCGGCCTGGTCCGCACTGTTTCCAGGCTTAAGAAAAGCGCGTCATCTCGAGAGTCGAACTTAGCGTCGGCGTCCTCCTAGGATGCCGCGAAGGACATACCGAGTCACATCCCGCGCTATTGTGCGAGTCACAGTTTTGACGGCAGCCTCCGTCGGCGTTTGGCGGGACGAGCGCCGACGGCTGCGAGACTTGCGCGCTTTTGCTTTTTCACCGTCCCGTTTGGCCCTCTCTTCTTCCTCGGCCAGGCGCTCAGCAGCTTCCGCGGCCTCTTCCTCTCGTCTTGCCAGGATCTCATAGGCAGATTCCCGGTCGATGGCCTCATCATATTGTCCGCGAAGCGGGCTCTCTGACATAATCGCATCGCGCTCGGCATCTGTGGCTGGCCCGAGCCGCGAGGATGGGGGTCTTATCAATGTGCGTTGAACGACACCCGGCCGGCCTTTCTCATCGAGTGTCGAAACGAGTGCTTCGCCAACGCCAAGTTCCGTGATGACATCTTCAGTATCGAAATCGGGATTCTCGCGGAAACTCTCCGCCGCGGCACGGACGCCCTTGCGCTCGGCAGGCGTATAGGCGCGCAAGGCATGCTGTATCCGATTACCAAGTTGAGCCAGCACACTCTCCGGTAGATCGCGCGGGTTTTGCGTCACAAAGAACACGCCAACACCTTTGGAGCGGATCAGCCGGACAACTTGTTCGATTTTCTCAAGAAGAGCCCGAGGCGCATCATTAAAGAGCAAATGAGCCTCATCGAAGAAGAACACCATTTTTGGCTTTTTGGGATCACCGATTTCTGGAAGTTGTTCGAAGAGCTCAGACAACAGCCACAAGAGAAAGGTCGAATAGAGCCGCGGCGAATTGATGAGCTTCGTCGAGTCCAGCACGTTCACGAAACCGCGGCCGTCCCGCGTGGTGCGCATAAGGTCTTCAAGCCGAAGGGCCGGCTCACCAAAGAAGTCTTCGGCACCTTCGCGTTCAAGCACCAGCAGATTTCTCTGGATGGCTCCGATAGAGGCCTTGGCGACATTCCCATATTCCGATGAAATCTCGGCAGCGACCGCCTTGTCGCTCATATGGATGAGCAGTTTCCGCAAGTCCTTTAGGTCCAGAAGGAGCATGTCATTATCGTCGGCATACTCAAACGCGATGGTCAGCACGCCCTCTTGAGTGTCCGTCAAATCCATTAGCCGCGAGAGCAGCAGCGGGCCCATTTCTGATATTGTCGTGCGAACGGGGTGTCCGTTCTCGCCGAAGACGTCCCAGAAGATTGTGGGGCTGGCTTCATATCCGTAATCGGTAAATCCAATTGTCTCGGCCCGAGAGATCAGCTTGTCGTGAAGTTTATGGTCATGACTGCCGGCAATGGTGATACCGGAAAGGTCGCCTTTCACATCTGCACAGAACACGGGAACGCCTTGGGCAGAAAATCCCTCTGCGAGGATTTGTAAGGTGACGGTTTTTCCAGTGCCCGTTGCGCCCGCCACGAGTCCGTGGCGGTTTGCCCTGTCGAGAAGCAAGACTTGTGGGTCATTTTGCGCCGTGCCAGCGCCCCCAATAAAAATTGAATCGGTCATAAGCCGCCAAATCCCCTCATAGAATCGTCGCCCAAGCTATCGTCAAACTATTCGTGAGCAAGAGGGAGAGGCATTTGACCCGGTGTGAAGTCGATCCGTGCCATAAAGCCGGAAAGCCGCGATCCCTATTAACCACGCCCGCGGCGTAGCCAGAATCCACCCAAGGGGAATTCACGATGGGAAAAATTGTACAACCGCCAAAAGTCTACGATCGTAAGCCAGTGAAGCTCCTCCTGTATCGCTGGGGTGGCAAATGGGGCCCGTTCAAGGTGAAGATCCCATGCGGTGAGTGTTCTCTCACCCAAGACGTCATCAAGGATACGCTCGAGAATGAACTCGCCAATGCTGAAGTCGAATACGAGGTCAAGGACTGGCTGAGTCACATGCTGGAAGCCTCTTTTAAAGGAGCCCGTCACGCGCCTTGTATCTTGGTCAATGACAAAGTGATTGCCCAGGGCGGTGCTCTAAATCGTGGCCTGCTCGCTGAAATCGTCATGAACGAACATGTCCAGCACTTTCCAATGGAAGGCACACATATCTTCGGCAAGGAGAGCTGCCCATTCTGCAAAAGAGCCAAAGCAGATATGGACCGCCTGGGGGTCCCCTATACCTACCACGACGTCGTGAAGAATCCTGGCGCAATGTACGAAATGATCGCCCGCGTGAAACCGATTATCGGGCCGAAAACACCGGTGACCTTGCCGCAGATCTGGGTCGACGGTGCCTATGTTGGCGGGTCTGATGAGCTGCGCGCCAAATACGGTATCGAGGACGCGCCAGTAGAAAACACAGTCGATCAAACTGCGCCGCAACCCTCTCAGGCAAAAGGATACTGGGACACAAAGGCCGCCTCCAGCGCTGCATAGGCAAGTTGACGCTTGAGGCGAGGCCAATCAGTTTGGCTTGTCCCGTCAGGGGGAGGGCTAGACTATGGACCGGTCAACCAAAGTTGGCGTCTGGATTATCGCCGCCGGCGTTATCGTAGGATTTCTGTATCTTGGACGTGCGCTGCTCGCGCCGTTCGCCATGGCTGTTTTTCTTTTCCTGGTTATGGAAGGGTTCGCTGGCGCGATCGACCGTCGGTCGCGGCTCGTCAAGCGAGGGGCAGCCAGACTTTTTTCGATACTCATCGTCACATTCGGATTCGGCCTTTACATCGCATTGCTGGCAAGAGGGGTCGCCCAGTTCGGGGGGCAATCAGCCTTATACGAAAATCGAATCAATGAGCTCATTTCAGACATCTATTCCGCCGTACAATTATCCAACGCACCGACCTTGTCTGACCTATTGTTCGGCGAGCCCGGGCGGCGACTGCTTGCAACACTCGGCGCGACAACCGGCGAACTGAGTGAAAACCTAATCCTGATTTTTCTCTATGTCGGCTTCTTGTTCCTGGCTCAATCGAACTGGTCGATGAAGCTCGACCTAATTTTTAAGGAGCGAGACCAAAGGGAACAGGTCCGTGACGTGGGAGACGCGGCGCTGAGGGGTATAGAGACCTATCTCTGGACACAGACCGTGATCTCCTTGTTCACAACCATACTGACTTACATGACATTGATACTCCTCGGAGCGGAAAATGCTCTGTTTCTGGCGGCGCTCATATTCGTGCTGAACTATATCCCGACAATCGGCTCAATTGTTGCCGCACTCGTTCCACTCTTGTTTGTAATTGTGCAACCAACCGTGCCGGGTTGGGTGCCAGGCTCAGCGCCGGAAAACAGCTATATCTATGCCGCGATCGTTTTTGCGGGCGTCAGTTTTTGGCAGTTTTTCTTCGGCAATTTTGTTCAGCCGAGAATGATGGGCGACTCGCTCAACCTATCCGCGCTTGTTGTCCTGATAGCACTTGCGGTTTGGGGGGCGATTTGGGGGATCCCGGGCATGTTTTTGTCAGCCCCACTAACGGTTTTGATGATGATTCTCTTCGCTCAATCTGATTCCACCCGGTGGATCGCCATACTTCTGTCCGCCGATGGAAAACCAAATAAATATCAACTCCAGCCCGCTCCGGAATCATGAAATAGAGTACATATACTGAAGTTTCCCCTTGGCGTTTGTCTCAGCGGTGCCATATTCAGCAGAGCTTTTCTGTTACCAGTATTGGAATTTGGCGAACTTAATGTAAGATCGCCAAACAAAGTCGGGCCTCCGCGTGCGTCCCCCCACCCAGCCTGCGGATGAGGCTTGATAGGACCCGCTGAACATGTCCCCGTTCAGCGGGTCCGTTTTATCCAGCGTCCACGGTCTCTTCAAAGTGCTTGCGTCGCCCGATTGTGAACCGTTCTCAATTGAATTCGACCCTTGAGCGGCGTACAACCTGGCGTCCTAAACGGGACTCGATGACGAACCATGGCAGACACACTTTCTCCATCTCAGGATAAATCCGGTTTCGAAGCTGTACTTGCTTACATGCAGGAGGCTCGCGGGCGGGATAATGGCGAGGCGCTCAGCGACGCGGATCTCAAAGCGCTGTCGTCAGATCTGTGGTCCTGGTCAGAACAGCTCGGTGATCACGAACGCGGCGCGCGCCTCCGCCTGCGCGATCTCGTGGCGGGTCAGACAACGCCCCCAGTCCTCCTTGAGGTCGTCGGTCCCGATATTCCGTTTTTGGTCGACTCGCTTCTCGCAATCTGCACGGATTTCGGTGCCCATGTTGATGCCGTTTTCCATCCCGTCATTGCGATCGAGGGTGATGGCAACAAATCTCTGATCCAGATCCATCTCCTGGGGATTGCAGAGTCCGAGGCAAACCGATTGCTCGGCGACGCCAAGACGATGCTCGGTGACCTGCAAATGGTCGTTTCAGATCATCTCCCCATGCGCAAGCGTATGGAGGACGAACGTGATCGTTTGAAATCCCTCAATCACTTGGACGAAGCTGAAAAGGAAGAAGCGGTCGCGTTTCTGGATTGGCTCTCGCAAGAGCACTTCGTCTTTTTGGGCGCACGCACTTACGCCTTCGAAATAGACGCGAACGGAGACTTTGTTCGCGAAGAACCGACTATGATCGACGGATCAAATCTCGGCCTTTTGAAGAATGAAGAGCTGAACGTTCTAAGCCGCGGTGCCGAACCCACGGTGCTCACAGGGGCGGCTCAGGAATTTCTGCAGATGCCGACGCCTCTGATCATTGCGAAGTCGACCTTGGTGTCATCCATACATCGCAGGGTTCGCGCCGATTATGTCGGTGTGAAACACTACGACGCCGCGGGCCGGGTCAGCGGCGAAACACGATTCCTCGGTCTGTTCACAGCAGAGGCCTACGAGGAAACGGCGAGGTCAGTGCCTGTCATTCGACGCCGCGTTGCCCAGATTCCTGAAATGATCGGCGTGCCGGCCAAGGGGCACGCCTCAAAAGCGCTGTCCAACATCCTCGAAAATTGGCCGCGAGATGAGCTCTTCCAAACGGATCTCGAAACCCTGGTTCCGATGGTCCAGGACGTTCTGCATCTGCAAGAACGCCCGCGGACGCGGCTTTTCTTACGTCATGATCGGTTCGGCCGATTTGTATCGGCGATTGTTTATGTGCCCCGGGATGCATACGATTCCGATCTGCGCCAGCGCATGGTTTCGGTCCTGGAGACAGCCTACGGGGCAAAGCTCCTGACATTCGCTCCACGGTTCAGTCACCAAAGCCTTGTCCGCGTTCTGTTTCAGCTTGAACTGCCAAGCAGGTATGAGACGCCCGATCCGCTCGACCTGGAACGCCGCATAGCCGCGCTTGCCGTGAGTTGGCGCGATGCGTTCCGCGAGGAATTGCTCACCGCAGAGCTGAGCCAACATGCGCGCGATGGGGCGCTGTGTTTCAGAACCGCCTTCAACGCGGCCTATGAAGAAGCATTTTCTCCGGCCGAAGCTTTGCGGGACGTTGCTGAGTTTGCCGAACTGTCAGCCGAGCATCCGATTCGGATGCGGACATATCGGGAGCCCGGTGACAATGAAACGGAAATCCGAGCGAAAGTGTATTCGCGAGGGAAACCGCTGGCGCTGTCGGAATCCGTTCCCGTCTTTGAAAATATGGGTTTATTCGTCAGTTTCGAAACCGGGTATCCGGTCCGTCCGGCCAGACGTTTGTCCGATGATGGACCTGACACGTACTGGGTGCACAATGTCCGTATGCGCACCGAAAACGAAAGCGCGATCGATCTCGATATCACCGGTCCACTTTTGCAAGATGGATTCGTGGCGGTCTGGATGGGACTGTCTGAGAATGACGGCTTCAATCGTCTCATTTTGTCGGCGCAAGCGAGTTGGCGGGAAGCGGTTCTCATGCGGGGTCTGGCCGCTTACCGCCGACAAAGTGGTCTCGATCCGGCTATGCCGAGCCAGATTCGAGCGTTGACGGCTTATCCGACCATTACAATCGAATTGCTCAATCTATTTCGGTCCTTGTTTGATCCATCGTCCGATCGATCAATTGAAGACAGACAGCGCGATGCGCAAGAGATCGCGGCGACGATTTACGAGTTGCTGATCGACGTTCCGTCGCTTGAAGATGATCGGGTTTTGCGCCGCCTGTGCAGCCTTGTTCTGGCGATCCAGCGGACAAACTTCTTCCAGTCCAATCATTCGGCCCCCCTCGCATTCAAAGTTGCGAGCCGTGAACTTGAAGATCTGCCAAAACCAAAACCATTCCGAGAGATCTTTGTCTCGAGCCCGCTTGTCGATGGTCTGCACCTTCGCTTCGGTCCAGTTGCCCGCGGCGGTTTGAGATGGACTGACCGGCCGAACGATTTCCGGACCGAAGTGCTTGGCTTGGTCAAAGCTCAGCAGGTCAAAAATGCGGTCATTGTTCCCGTCGGCTCAAAGGGCGGATTTTTCCCCAAAAAGCTTCCTGTTGGGGGCAGCCGAGAAGACATCCGGAACGCCGGTATCGAGGCGTACAGAGCCTTTATTTCGTCCCTTCTGAGCATCACTGACAACCTCGTTGACGGCGATGTTCACCATCCAGAAGAGGTCGTTGTTCACGATGGTCCAGATCCTTATCTCGTCGTCGCCGCTGATAAAGGAACGGCGACCTTCTCCGACATTGCCAACGAAATTAGCGTCTCGCTTGGCTTCTGGCTCGGTGATGCCTTCGCGTCCGGTGGATCTGCCGGATACGACCATAAGGAAATGGGCATTACAGCCCGCGGTGGCTGGGAGGCGGTTAAACGCCACTTCTATGAAATAGGAACTGATATCCAGGCTGAACCCTTCACGGTTATCGGCGTCGGCGACATGTCTGGCGATGTGTTCGGCAACGGCATGCTCCTGTCCAAACAGATCCAGCTCATTGCGGCTTTCAATCATCTGCACGTATTCGTCGACCCCAATCCGTCTGATCCCGAACGCCTTTGGCAAGAGCGCCAGCGCCTGTTCGAACTCCCTCGATCGGGATGGGCAGACTATGATACATCTCTCATATCCGAGGGCGGCGGTGTGTTTGAGCGGTCAGCCAAATCCATCGAGCTCAGCGCCCAGATGAAGGCGATGAGCGGCCTGACGGCGGATAAAGTCACACCGGATGAGTTCATTCACGGACTGCTCAAGTCGGAAGCTGATCTGATTTGGTTCGGCGGCATCGGCACCTACGTTAAGGCGACCGATGAAAGCCACGGCGATGTGGGCGATCGGGCCAACGATCTTATTCGCGTGGATGCGCCCCAACTGAAAGCAAAAGTGATTGGGGAAGGGGCCAATCTGGGCTTAACCCAGGCCGGTCGAATTGAGTTCGCCGCGCGCGGTGGCCGCATCAATACCGATGCCATAGATAACTCCGCCGGCGTCGATAGCTCTGACAATGAGGTCAACATCAAGATCCTGCTATCCGAAGCGATACGCCGGGGAGCGCTGCCGCGCGGCGAGCGAAATATGTTGCTCGCATCTATGACCGATGATGTCGCAGAGAATGTGCTCGCTCACAATATCAGCCAAACCGGTGCCCTGACCCTGGCGAGCGAAACAGCTGCCACCAATCATGAAACCTATGAACGTCTCATGCTCTGGCTTGAGGGGCGCGGCGTGCTTGATCGCCTTGTCGAAGGGCTTCCATCGAGCGAAGAAATGATGGCGCGCGCCCGCGAGAAACGCTGGCTCACCCGGCCCGAATTGGCGGTTCTGCTGGCTTGGTCCAAAATCGTGCTGTTCGATGACATCGTCGCATCTGGCGTTCCCGATGATCCCTATTTCAAACCGGTATTGGAATCCTATTTCCCGGAGGCTCTGGGGAAGTATGCCGATGTGATGGAGCACCACCGACTGAAGCGAGAGATCATTGCGACGGTCTTGGCCAACCGCGTATTTGACATTGGCGGCGTGGACATCCTTCAAACGGTTCGGGAGATCGTTGATGCGGATTGTGCGGACCTTGTTCGTGGGTTCGAGATTGCGCGTGCGGCATCGGCCTCTGTCGATATGCCTGCAAGGCTTGAACAGATCGGGCGAACAATTCCGGCAAAGGCTCAAACAGCGCTTCTGATCGAGTACACTTCTGTCCTTCGCCAGATGACCGCTTATATTGTCAGTACCGGGATGGAAGGCACCACATCAGATCTTGTGGCGCGCTATCGCAAAGACTTCGATACCGTATTCGAAAGTGCCTCGACACTTGCTGCGCCATACGCAATTCAGCGTGCTGACCGCAAGGCGCGGCGATTGATCCAAGTCGGGGCGACTGACGAGCTTGCCAAAAGCGCTGCCACCTTCGGGCTGGTCGGTTTGGCCCCGCGCTTGAGTGATACGGCGCAGGACACCAACTCCGACATTGCAACAGCGGCCGAGCTGTTCGGGAAGATCGCCCGCCAAATTCAGTTCGATCGCCTGAGCGGTGGGGCAGCAGATGCACTTCCTCAAATGTCGCAATGGGATCGGCGCGCCACGCAAAGTCAGATTGCAGGACTCGTCGAAGCGCAAATGTCTGTTGTGCGAGGACTTATCGAGTCCGGCACCTCAGCAGAGACGTTTTTATCCGAACGTTCCCAGAGGGCGACGAACCTTACAAAAGGTCTGAAATCCCTCGGTCTTGGACAGAACTGGTCCTTCTCAAAATTCTCATTGGCGGCAGATATGGTTCGCCAGTTTCTGAGCTAACAAACTGAGCTCTTGCAACACTGCGCCAAGGGCGTATCAACGCGGGCTCGGATAAAGCCCATGCATAAGCCAATTCAGAACCCTGCAAGCATCGACTTGCCAAAGATCGAGTTCGTCGGCCTCATCGCATCGATGATGGCCCTGAACGCGCTGGCCATCGATATCATGGTTCCGGCGCTGAACGATATTGGCGCGGCCTATCAGCTTGAAACAGCGAATGATCAGCAATTGGTCGTGTTCGCTTATGTGCTTGGCTTTGGAATCCCTCAGCTGATCTGGGGACCGGTTTCGGATCGCTATGGCCGGCGATCACTCTTGCTGATGTCTCTTTTGGGGTATGGGCTGTGTGGGCTCGCTTGCGTTCTTTCCCAGAGTTTCCAGGGATTATTGGCCGCCCGCTTTATTATGGGTGTTTTCGCATCTGCCGGCCGCGTCGTTGCTGTCTCGGTTGTCCGCGACGTTTATGCAGGCCGAGGCATGGCTGAGATTATGAGCCTCGTCATGACCGTTTTCATGGTCGTTCCCATCCTGGCTCCGGCGATTGGCCAAGGAATTCTGCTGGTCGGCCCGTGGGCTTGGATTTTCTATGTCCTCGTAGTCTATTCCATTGCGGTCTGCATCTGGTCGGGCTTCAGGCTGCCTGAAACATTACCTCCGGACAAGCGGCGGCCGCTAAGCTTCGACCAAGCCTTTTCAGCCTATTGGACAGTGGTCCGCACACGCGTTGCCTTTGGGTATGTCCTGGCCAGCGGCGTCCTCTTCGGCGGGCTGTTTGCGTTCATTTTCTCCATCGAGCAGGTGATGAGGGAGGTCTTCGATGAGGATGCGCGTCTTGGACTCTGGTTCGCTCTTGCATCGATCGGGTTGGCGGCCTCGAATTTCCTGAACGCTGTCCTCGTCAAGCGTTATGGAATGCGGTTCCTCTCCCACATCGCGGTGATTATCTTTGTTAGTCTGTCGGCGTTAAACCTGGTTCTGATGTGGCAGATCGGACCTGTCTTCGCCGTCTGGATGCCACTGATGATCATCACTTTCGGTACGATCGGCATGATCGGATCCAACTTTAACGCCATCGCCATGGAACCCCTGGGAGAAATTGCCGGCACCGCCAGCGCGGCGCTTGGATTCGCGACAACAACGCTTTCCGGATTGCTTGGTTTTCTAATCTCCAGCCAGTTCGATGGCACGGTTTTGCCGCTCCTCACCGGATTTACGGCATTAGGCGCGACGGCTCTGCTGATCCTTTTCGTCACCGAAAAGGGAAAACTGTTCTAATCACTCCGCCGGTGTCAGCCAGGCCGCTTCCACAACATCAACGACGTCGCCCATCAGCTCGGTGATCATATAATCCTTCGGCGTATAAACCCGGCGAACCCCCATTTGTTTCAGCGCCATTTCGTCCTCCGGCGGGATAATACCGCCGACCACAAGGGGAGTGTTCTCAAGACCGGCTTTCCGCATCTCGGCCAATGTCTCTCGCACCAAGTCAAGATGCGAACCCGACAAGATCGACAGAGCTAGAACATGCGCCTGCGCCGCCTTCGCCTGGGCGACAATATCTTCAGGCGTAAATCGGATGCCTTCATAAACCACCTGCATACCACAAGCGCGAGCGCGACTCGCCACCTGCTCAGCGCCATTTGAGTGGCCATCGAGCCCCGGCTTGCCTAGCACATAGGTCAGCTGTCGGCCGAGGGCGTCGGACAGCTGATCCACGCGTTTGCGCACAGCCTTGATGTCTTCATCATCACCAGGGTCGACAGTCAGAGCGACCCCGGTTGGACCGCGATACTCGCCAAAGGCCTCCCGAAGGGTGGTGCCCCATTCTCCTGTGGTGACACCCGCCTTGGCGGCTGCAATCGAAGGTTCCATAATATTGGTACCGGCCATCGCGGCGGCTCTCAGATCGGCAAGGGCCACCTCGACCGCGGCTTGATCCCGCTTTGCGCGCCAAGCGTTCAGGGCCTTGACCTGTAGGCTTTCCACCAAGGGATCGACGGTTTGAATGGCCTCTTCACCCGCGCTTAGAGGACTTTCTTCTGTGCTGTTATAGCGGTTCACACCGACCACAATCTGGTCCCCGGACTCGATGCCCTTGATCCGCTCAATATGCGCTTCGACCAAGCTTTCCTTCATCATGGCAACCGACGCCATCGCCCCGCCTTCTGCATCAACCTTCGCAAGCATGTTGCGGGCTTTCGATTTTAGTTCTTCGGTTTTCGCCTCAACGACATGGCTGCCATCGAAAAGGTCTTCGAATTCCAGAAGGTCGGTCTCGAAGGCGAGGATCTGCTGTATACGGAGCGACCATTGCTGATCCCAGGGCCGTGGCAGGCCGAGGGCTTCGTTCCAGGCTGGCAATTGCAGGGCCCGGCAACGGGCGCGCTTGGATAAGGTGACAGCAAGTGCTTCAATCAGTATGCGGTATACATTGTTTTCCGGCTGCTGTTCGGTGAGGCCAAGGGAGTTGACCTGTACGCCGTAGCGGAAGCGGAGCGCTTTCGGGTCGGTAACACCATATCGCTCTTTACCAATCTCCTCCCAAAGATCGACAAACGCCCGCATCTTGCAGAGCTCAGTGACGAACCGCACGCCAGCATTCACGAAAAAAGAGATCCGTCCAAAGACAATCGGGAATTCGTCCTCTGGCACCGCGTCGCCCGCTTTCACACTGTCAAGGACCGCGCAGGCTGTGGCCAGGGCATAGGCCAGCTCTTGCTCCGGTGTCGCTCCGGCTTCCTGTAGATGGTAAGAACAGACATTCATCGGGTTCCACTTCGGAACCTCAGTATAACACCAGGTCACCATGTCGGTGATAAGTCTTAAGGATGGCTCCGGCGGAAAGACATATGTTCCGCGTGAGAGATACTCTTTGATGATGTCGTTTTGTGTTGTGCCGCGCAGCTTCGTTCGATCATCGCCGCGCTCATCTGCCAGCGCAACATAAAGCGCGAGCAACCAGGCCGCCGGTGCATTGATCGTCATCGACGTATTCATCTCCTCAAGCGGCAGGCCGTCGAACAGAGTTCGCATATCGCCGAGATGAGACACCGGAACGCCGACCTTGCCCACTTCGCCTTTTGCAAGGATATGGTCTGAATCATAAGCCGTTTGGGTCGGCAGATCGAAGGCGATCGACAGCCCCGTTTGGCCTTTGGCGAGATTGGTCCGATAGAGCGCGTTCGATTTTTCCGCAGTGGAGTGTCCGGCATAGGTTCGGAAAATCCATGGCCGGTCAGGGGTATGCTGATAATCGGTCACGTTTATCTCCTCCATAAGCGCCTTTTATTGCGCTGCAACATGCAGGCTCCACGCCAGATTGGCAAGAAATCCTCTGCGCTAGGCAGACAAGACCCAGGGCGCGACAAGCGCTGTATTTACCCCGATATATTCGTAATAGAGCCGCTGCACAGTCCGCGTTACAGGCCCAGGCGCTCCCTTGCCGACCGGCGCACCGTCCAGGTGCGTAATCGGAAGGATCACTGCGCCAGTTGACGTTGTGAAGGCTTCTGTGGCTGACCTCGCCTCTTCCAGCGTAAATGGCCGTTCCTCGACCGAATGGCCGTGTTCCCTCAAAAGAGTCAGCGCCCGCTCTCTTGTAATCCCGGGCAAAAGGGCCGGGGATAAATCTCGCGTAATCAGGGTGCTATCCTCTTTAACGATCCAGGCATTAGCCGACGCAGCCTCTGTGACGACGCCGTCTTCATGCATGAAGGCTGTGAAGGAGCCGGCGCGGCGCGCTGCGCGATACGCGAGGGACTGAGACAAAAGCTGCGTTGTCTTAAGATCGCGGCGTCTCCAGCGAGAATCTTCCATAGTGATTGCTGTCACACCGTCGCGAGCATTGTCGCCAATCAGCGCTTTCTCAGTTGCAAACATGAATAAGCTTGGATCGAGCCTATCTGGGCCAAGAAAGTCCCGCGGGCCTTGGTTTCCGGCGGACACCTGAACATACACAAGCCCTTGCTCAATACCGTTCCGTGCAAGGAGCTCCTCATGCAGGAAGCGCAAATCCTCTTGCAGCGGTTCAATCTCAATCGCCTCAAGCGTGCGCTTGAGTCGCTCCATGTGGAGGTCGAAGTCGATCAACTGGCTATTGTAGACGGCTGTAACTTCATAAGCCGCGTGAGCAAAGAGAAACCCACGATCGAACAGCGATAGGCTTGCAGCCTCGGCCTCAACAAAGCTGTCTCCCTGAAACACCCAGCGCCCAAGTCCCATCTTTGCCGACCTCCATATTTTTCAACATACGGGATTCTGCATGTTGCACTGCAACAATTTTCTTGCCCCAGACTGCCTGTTGGTCCAAATATGATCGCCAGGCAGCACAAAAGTTGCATTCAAGAACAAGAACGCCGGGGAGGCTACTAGCATGTCAGCATCTTATGACCGAGTGAAAAAGGACATTTACGAGTTGGGAGAAATCCCGCCGGAATTCCATGTTCCTAAGATGATGCATGCTTGGGCTATTCGCCGCGAGCGCCATGGCCGCCCAGCCACCGCGATGCAGGTTGAGCAAGTTCCGGTGCCGGAAATCGACTCCGACGAAGTGCTCGTCCTCGTTATGGCTGCGGGTGTGAACTATAACGGCATCTGGGCAGCACTCGGCGAACCGATTTCCCCATTTGATGTGCACAAAGATGACTTTCACATCGCTGGCTCCGATGCATCGGGCATTGTCTGGGCTGTCGGTAAGAAAGTCACGCGCGTAAAGCCCGGCGACGAGGTCGTTATTCACTGTAATCAGGATGATGGCGACGACGAAGAATGCAATGGCGGCGATCCGATGTTTTCGCCGTCGCAGCGGATCTGGGGCTATGAAACGCCGGACGGGTCCTTTGCCCAGTTCTGCCGCGTTCAGGCCCGCCAATGTATGCCGCGCCCCAAACACCTCACTTGGGAAGAAAGCGCGTGTTACACGCTGACCCTCGCCACGGCTTATCGGATGCTGTTTGGCCACCGACCTCACATTGTGAAGCCCGGACAGAACGTTCTCGTTTGGGGAGCTTCTGGCGGTCTGGGCTGTTTCGCCACCCAGCTCTGTGCTGTCACCGGAGCCCACGCGATCGGCGTTGTTTCGTCCGATGACAAACGCGATTACGTCATGTCCATGGGCGCAAAAGGCGTGCTCAATCGAAAAGACTTCAATTGCTGGGGCCAGCTGCCGACCGTGAATGGCCCGGAATTCAACGACTATATGAAAGAGTGCCGGAAGTTCGGGAAGGCGATCTGGGAAGTCACTGGCCGCAAAGACGTCGATATCGTTTTCGAACATCCAGGTGAAGCGACCATGCCGGTCTCGGTCTTTGTCGTGAAGCGCGGCGGGATGGTCGTGATTTGTGCTGGGACGACCGGCTTTAATCTCACCATGGACGCGCGCTTTCTTTGGATGCGCCAGAAGCGCGTTCAGGGGTCTCACTTCGCCCATCTGAAACAGGCCGCCGCCGCGAACCAGTTGGTGATTGATCGCCGGATCGATCCCGGCATGTCCGAAGTTTTGCCTTGGGCAGATATTCCAGCGGCACATGAGAAGATGCTCGACAACAAGCACCTGCCTGGGAATATGGCCGTCCTGGTAACAGCCCCGCGCCCCGGTCTGCGGACTGTCGAGGATGTCCTCGAAGCCGGACCGGTCATGGCGTGACCTTTAAACGAAGCGCCTGAGTAAGGCGGTAAAGCGAGTAGCCTTCCGGGGATAGATTAAGATGTATCCCACGCTTTTAGGGCCGATCGAAGCTGAACGGTAAGTCCGCCTGAGAGAAGTTTCACTTCGGGGGACAGCCCTTGCGGCAGATTGATTGGCCACACAACCGGGGTGAGCTCTCGATGTCTCTCCAGATTGCCCAGGGAGCGGGCAAGCCGTTTGGCGTGAGCAGACGGCGCGTCAAGGACTTTCCGAATAGCGATCAGTCGGCGCGCGAAACGCTTAATATCAGCGGTCCTGCGGGGGGATGAAAATGATGAAAAGTCCACATCCCGATCAAAATCGATCAGAGGAGGAAGAAGAGCGAGACGTGGCCCGGAAGCCCTTGGAAAATCAATGATTTCAACGCCCGGATCGCTTTGAAGCTTCGATTCGAGAGGATCGGCTAGCGGATGATCGGCACCGGTGGCCCGCGGACGGGGCTCAAGCTCGATCTCTAGAGCCATCAGCATGATCAGTCGTCGGACAATCATCTCAAGGGCGCGCAGATGCACGCTGGCGCGTCGAATGCGCCACTTCGCTATGCCGAGCTGCGGCACATGAATATTGGTCCACCCGATCAATCCCGTAACGGCGAGATCGATTTGCTCAATGGCAATGGCGAAGAAGTTTGAGGCCTTGGACATACCGCCGAGTATGCCGCTGATTTGAACTCGGTCGGATTGATCGGTGCTTTTCTCTACGATCTCTGCTTGGCAGGCCCCGTCATTAGACACAAAAAAGTTAGTTGCGCGGATTGCTAACTGCCCCATTGGTCCCGAAAGATCAGGAAAATAGGTGAGGCCATGCAATGCTAGATCATTCGACCCTGTCCGCCGAAGAGGTGCTCCAGAACAAAAATTGGCTACCCACTGGCACTCGCGTCACCCGCACCGAAATTGCCGGAGCAGGGAATATGAACTTGGTGGAGCGGGTACAGCTGGACAATGGTGCCTCTCTCATCTTGAAGCGGGCGCGGGCTTGGGTTGAAAAATATCCCGACATTCCGGCACCGATTGAGCGGGCCGGTGTCGAGGCCGCCTTTTATCGGAGCGTCCGGGGAACAAGGGCCGGCAAGGCGATGCCGGATCACCTCGGTTATGACGAACGCGATGCCGCGAATTTGCTCCAGGATCTCGGCAAGGGGACGGACGGCATGTTCGTTTATGACAGTGCCGACCTGCCACTGGATCATCTCGGCGCAGTTGCGAATTGGACAGCCGCTCTCCACGCGATCCCGGTGACCGACGAGATGCACAAACAGTTTCAAAACAAGGCGATGCGAGCGCTGAATGCCTTACATATTTTCGACTTCCCGCTCGATCCTGAAAACGAATTTGATTTGGATCAACTCACGCCCGGCCTTCAGGCGCTTGGCGACAGATTAAAGAGCGATGTCGCTTTTGTGTCGGCGGTCAGACAGGTCGAGACCCTTTATGCAGGCGACGATTCACGGGCCGGTGGCGTACTGCTTCACGGCGATCTTTATCCTGGCAGTTGGCTGACCACGGAAGATGGTTTGTTCGTTATTGATCCTGAGTTCTGCTGGATTGGTCCTGCGGAATGGGACATCGGCGTGCTGCTGGCGCATTTGCGGTTGAGTGATCAGTCACCCGATCTGAGCACCGCATTGGTGGAGCAATATGGCCGCCCCTTGGACCGACACTTGCTCGATCAGATCACCGGCATTGAAATCATGCGGCGCATTATCGGGGTCGCCCAGTTGCCGCTTGAGATCAATCTGGCGCGCAAGGCGACGCTGCTCGACGAGGCCCGTGATCTCGTCTTGGGGCAAACCGCATGACGCGTCGTGTCTGGATTGATACGGATCCCGCCATTACCTCCGGCAATGGCGAGGTTGATGACGGTTTTGCGCTTCTGCAGGCCTTACAGTCCCCAGAGCTGAACGTGGCTGGCATCTCTGCCGTGTTCGGCAATACCAGCCTCGAAAACACCTATCCGATGGCGGAGGAGATCGTTGCGCGATCGGGCCGCAAAGACGTGCCGGTCTATCGCGGCCACGGTTCGGAGGGACAACGCGCCGCGAATGCTGCCACAGACGGCATTGTCAGTGCGTTGGCAGAGGGGCCGATGACGATTATCGCCCTTGGCCCTCTGACAAATGTGGCCGCGGCGCTGGCTCAGCCGGGCGTCAGCCTCGCCAATGTGGAGGATATTGTCTTCGTCGGGGGGCGCACACGAGGCCTGGAGTTCCGCGCAACGCCCGACCAGGACGTGCCGTTTCGCGATTTGAATTTTGAGCTTGATGCACAGGCGGCTGCCGACGTGTTGAAGCTCGGTCTTCCGATCACACTTGCCGGTTGGGAAGTCAGCTCTCGAATGTGGTTGACCGCCGGGCATTTGGACACCCTGCAAAGCGAAGGAGGGGCAGCTGTTCGCTGGCTCGCTGAGACGTCCAGAGCTTGGCTCAATACCTGGGTCGAGACCTTCAAAGCGCCGGGCTTCACGCCATTCGACACCTTGGCGGTGGGCTGGGTTGTGAAGCCAGATCTGTTCGAGGCGTACCAATGGCCAGCCGAGGTGATTGTCACACCGGAGCGCCCATTGTTTCACGCCGATCCAGAGATTCGTGGTCCGAACGTCACCTATCTGCGCAGTGTCGACAATGACGCGTTCCGGGAGGATCTCATGGCGCGGCTCTTGGCGAGCGCTTAGCCGTCCGCGCCCCACTCCAATACGATCTTTCCGACATGGCCGCCCTTGGTCATCAGAGCCTGAGCAGCGTCGGCTTCGGCGGCAGGGAAGGCCGTATCAAGAACGGGTTTGATCTCGCCGGAGACAATGGCTGGCCAGAAATCCGTCTCGACCGCGGCGCGAATACGGGCTTTTTCCTCGACGGGCCTGGCACGCAAGGTCGTGCCGGTCAGCACCAGCCGTTTCAGCATCAATGGCATGAGGTTCAGCGACACGTGCGGGCCGTTCATATAGGCAATGTTGACGATGCGCCCGTTCACCCTGGCAATGGAAATATTCTTCTCAACATAATCGCCGCCAACCATGTCGAGGATGACATCAACACCGCCGGCATCTTTCACCACCGCTTCAAAATCTTCAGTGCGGTAATTTATGGCGCGGGTCGCCCCAAGCGCCGTCGCCGTGGCGCATTTCTCATCAGATCCTGCGGTCGCATAAATCGCATCTGCCCCCCAGACGCGGGCCATCTGGATCGCCATTACGCCAATGCCGCTGGTGCCGCCATGAACAAGGAAGGCCTCGTTCGGCTGGAAGGCGCAGCGATCATAGACATTGGCCCAGACGGTCATCATGGCCTCTGGTAAACACGCAGCGTCCGTAAAGCTCATACCGTCGGGAATGGGAAATAGCGATCCGGCATCAACCGCTGCGTATTCGGCATAGCCGCCACCGGCGAGGAGCGCGCAAACCCGGTCGCCGATAGACCACCCGGTGACGCCGTCGCCGAGCTCTGCAATCTCACCGGCGCATTCCAGGCCCATAATGTCAGATGCGCCCGGCGGCGGAGGATACATGCCCTTCCGTTGGAGGAGATCAGCGCGGTTGAGACCGGATGCGGCGATCTTCACCAACACCTCTCCAGCCTTCAGACTTGGACGCGGAACATCCCCGAGTGACAATGGCGCATCACCCAATACGCAAACGGCCTTCATGGTCTCTGACATCGCGGAATCCCTCTTTCGTGACTTGATTTTGGCCGCTGAAACCGGCTCCATGGCGGTGTTAGTTTATTAAGTGGGTTGGGACAATGAGTGACGACGAACCGGACATCACCTCTCCGGCGAAATTCGATTTAGAACTTCTCTCAGAAGGCGAATTGATAGCGCGGATTGCCGCGTTGGAAGCCGAAATCGACGCCTGCAAGGCGGAACTTGCCAAGAAGCAGGCGCATAAGTCAGCGGCAAGTGCGCTTTTTGGCGGCGATTAACGGATCGACAAGACCCTTTGCGTTAACCCTAACAGCTCTTTCACCCTAGGGATTTTCCATGGTTCCCAAGAAACCTGCTCCAAATCAAACCGCCCTGTTTCGCGCCTTCGCCGGCGGCAAAGTGTTTGAGCGCGTTTTCACCGAAGGCATGGCGTTGGTCGAGGAAACGGCGAGCTATCTTGACGGTCCTGGACGTGCCATGTCGAAAGAGCTGCCACGGGAAGCCAGGCTCACCTATACGAGCTGGTCCATGGAGCTGACGACACGGCTCATGCAAGCGGCGTCGTGGCTGGTGATGCAAAAGGCCGTGCGCGATGGCGATATGCGCCACGAAGAGGCCCTCGCACCGAAATATCGGTTACGGCGCGATGGCCCGGCGCTGGTCGCGGAAGATCAGCGGGGGCGCGGCCTGCCGGATGAGTTTCTCGATCTTGTGTCCAACACCGAGGCGCTTTTTGAGCGTATCTCGCGGCTCGACGAGACGCTTTATGGCGGCCAGGTGCCAGAGGCCCAGAACCCGGTAACAGACCAGATCGCGGCGCTTCAGGAAGCTGCAGAGACCGGGGCGTTTGATCCGTTGGCCGTCTGGACCAAGGCGAAGTAGGCGGGGTGCGAGCGTCTACCCATTCGACCAATTGCAAAACGTGGATGGGGCGTTCCGACAAGAGTCTGAGGCGAATTGTACGTCCCCTATGTCCGCTAGGTCTCCTTCAGGGCAGGAGTTGCCAAACGCTCGGAGACCGTTCCGGAGTGAGCTTAAACCGCTGGCCTTTCGTCTGCTCTCGGCGGCGGAGGGGACGTTAAGATATGCTCGCTATGCTGAGCCTTTAGCTATCGAGAGCAACGATTATGAAGTCAATAATACTGTCGGCTATACTCTTTGGCATCTGCCCGATAGCGAGCGCGGACGCGTGGACACAATATCTGAGAATCGACTGCGAGCCCTCGATTTCATACTTCAGTGTCCATCCCGTTGGCACTTGGGTGCAAGACGTCGAATCGTCTGAACGCCTTATAAGAATCGATAATGGCTGGTCTTATTCGGAAGAAAGTGCAGAGCTATATAAGTCAGCGGGCTCTGATCATTTCGGCGACTGCACACTGCCTCGCGGTAATAGGGATTTAGTATTTTCAGTTATTCGAACGCGCTCCTTCCAACCATCAGAATGTCGGGGATGCGGCACTTGGGGGGGTATCTTCGAAATCCGGCTCAACGGCAAAGTTCTCGTCGAAGGACGCCTTGGTAGGGACGACATGTCCGCTTTGGAAAGTGTTCAGTACGACGGCGAGGAGATGAGAATATGTACGTCCCCGGTTCCCCACCATTTTCGTGAAGTGCAAGACGGGCAAACAAACGTAACGTGTCGGATCATCAGGTCCAGAGAGCTTCAAGAACTGATCATAGACGATACGCCGTGAGCTAGTTTCTGCCCCATGACCCAAAGCTGCCCTAACCAGCAACTGGTGTGGGGTGAATTTAAGCCACTAGGCAAAAGCCAATATAATGATGCAGTTGACGAGTTTCATACATTAGTTGAGCGTTCTCCAACAAATATGGGAGCGCAAAATGACCAACACGTGTGCATGCGGAAGCGTGACCGTGACAATCCGGCGAAAGCCCGGTTTCATTTATGATTGCGATTGCAATTTGTGCCGTAAATCCGGTGCGGCTTGGGGTTACTTTGCCGCTGATGACGTAGAGGCAGATGGGCGAACGATTGCATTCGCGAGGAAAGACAAAGCCGTTCCGATTGTTGCGATACATTCCTGCGCAGTCTGTGGTTCAACGACGCATTTCACCCTTACGGACGCCTATCAGGCCGAACATCCCGATGTCGATCAGGTCGGGGTCAACATGCGCTTATTCGATGCTGATCAGTTGGATGGTGTTCAAGTTCAATATCCAAATGGTAGCGCATGGTCGGGCGAAGGGCCGTTCGAGTTTCGAAGAGAGCCCATGACGCTTTCTTCTGAAACCCCTTGGTGAGAGTCCGGTTTGTGAACTCGCAGACGGGAAACAGTGCTTACCCCGCAACGCCGCGCTTAAAGACGTGTCACACCTGAAACAGCGTCCGTTCGATTTCAGAATGCCAGTGCCAGGCGCTTTCCACCACATCCGTAAATGTCCGCGTCGGCTGCCAGCCAAGCACGTCTCGCGCTTTGGAATTGTCCGCGACGAGGGAGGGGGGGTCGCCCGCGCGCCGCTCAACTTCGGCGACATCGAAAGGTTTACCCGACACGTGCGCAATCGTGTCGACAAGCTCTCGAACGGACGAACCTGTCCCTGTCCCGAGATTGAACACGTCACCCCTATTGCCGGCCAGGAGATATTCGATCGCGCGAACATGGGCATCGGCAAGATCGAGGACGTGGATATAGTCTCGGATCGCCGTGCCGTCTGGCGTATCATAATCTGTACCGAAGATTTTGAAGCCGGCGCGGCGGCCTTGGGCCGCATGGATGGCGAGGGGAATAGCGTGGGTTTCCGGATCATGCTTCTCGCCAATGCCGGATTGCCAGTGGGCCCCGGAGGCATTGAAATAGCGCAGGCTGATCGCCGGAAAGGCATGGTGCTCGCGCAGATCTTCCAGGACTTGCTCGACCATCATCTTGGTGCGCCCATAGGGGCTGATCGGCCCGAAAGGATGTGTTTCATCGAGAGGGAGCCGTTTTGGCGGGCCATACACAGCGCAGGTAGAGGAAAAGACGAAGGCTTTGACGCCCGATTCCTGTGCAGTGCGGATCAGATTGATGGCACCGCCAACATTGTTGTCATAATAGTTCGCCGTGTCGGTGATGGACGTCGCCACCTCGATTAGCGCGGCGCAATGAATGATGCCATCTGGCTTGTAAGTGTCGAAAGCGGAACGTAGAGCGGTAGCATCGCGGATATCCCCGTCAACAAAGTCGCCGAACTTCGCAAACAACCTGTGTCCATTGGAGAAATTGTCGTAAACGACAACTTTAAAGCCGGCAGTCGCCACCGCCTCGCAGATATGGGATCCCACATAACCGGCACCGCCGGTCACCAAAATTGTTCCCTTATCGGACATAACGGTCTCCTATTGGAATGTCGCGTGGTGTTGCCTAGCGAAAACGCAAGCGCTGCGCCAGTTCTCCGTCAGGCCGGGCGCAGCCCCAGCCTTCACATCTGCAACGAAACCCTTAAGGTCCGGCCAAATCTTACCGAAGAGGGCAAGGGCTCAGTATGGAAGCGTTTTACGGGTTTATCGACAATTTGAGTGGATTCATTTGGGGCGGCTCTTGGGGCAGTGCTCAAGTGCTTCCGTTCGCTCCGCTCGCTGTCTTCCTCCTGGGGTCTGGTCTTTATTTCATGATCCGGCTCGGCTTTCGACCGCTCCGGAGATTTGGTCCAGCGCTGTCGGAGCTGTGGGCAGGCCGAAAAGGCGACGGCGACCCCAATACGATCACCGCCTGGCAGGCACTTTCGACGGCCCTCTCTGGTCAGGTGGGCACCGGTAATCTGGCAGGCGTGGCCACGGCGATTACGCTGGGTGGCCCAGGGGCCATTTTCTGGATGTGGCTGACAGCGCTGTTCGGCATGGCGCTGGCCTTTGCTGAAAGTTCTCTTGCCATCAAATATCGCGAGCGCGATGTGAACGGCCGCATCAATGGCGGGCCGATGTATTACATCAAGAACGCCCTTGGTAAGAATTGGGGCTGGTTGGCGGTCTTTTTCTGCATTGGCACCATGTTCTCGGCAACGGCGACCGGGGGCATGGTCCAGGCCAACTCGATCACGCAGACAGTGTTGCGCACGGGCGAAACACTTGGGGTCAGTATCCCAAGTTGGAGCGTTGGTCTGGTTCTCGCCGGTCTCACATTTGCCGTCATCATTGGCGGCATCCAGTCCATTGGCACCGTGGCCGGTCGGGTTGTTCCATTTATGGCGTTGTTCTATGTCGGCGCGGCCTTTCTTGTGCTGATGATGAACATCACGGAGATCCCCGGCGCGATCAGCCTTATCGTTGCGTCTGCTTTCGGTCTCGAACAAGCGGCTGGGGGACTCGCAGGATACGGCATGGCCGCGGCTGTGCGGGCGGGTGTCGCCAGGGGGCTCTTCTCAAATGAGGCGGGGCAGGGCTCGGCCCCGATTGCCCATGCCGCCGCGCAAACCCGAAATCCAATTAAGCAAGGCGAAATCGCCATGATCGGTGTGTTCATCGATACGCTGGTGATTTGCACGATGACCGCGCTGGTCATCCTCACAACAACAGGCACGTGGGTCACAGCTGACGGCGGCGAAACAGAGTATATCTGGCTCGCTGCGGATCTCGAAGCTTCGGCGATTACAAACGCAGCCTATGAAACGGCCTTTACCGGTGGCGGCTGGATCGTCACGATATGCCTGGCGCTGTTCGCGTTCACGACGATTATCGGTTGGTCCTATTATGCCGAGCAGGCGATCACTTATCTCGTCGGCGAGTGGGCCACCAAACCGTTCCGTTATGTCTGGGTCGGTGTGATCTTTATCGGCGCTATGGCGCAGGTGGAGTTCGTTTGGAAATTTGGTGACTTGGCAAATGCCTCAATGGCCTTCCCGAACCTGATCGCGATTCTCGCCCTGTCCGGCACGGTCATGGCCATGCACAGAGCCAATGGTGATCCGGATACCGAAGACGGAAACTCGGTGATGTTGCCGGGTTATGGCGTGGAAAAGACGCAACCGGCTGAGTCGTAAGAGATACTGCGGTTTTCGTTTGCGGTCTGTGGGCCTATACTTGGCGGATGAAATATATACTCGCCGCTTTTGCGCTGACCGGCCTGATTGGCTGCGCCACCGGACCAACGCCTTATGAACCCGCGCGGTCTGCGACTAGCCTCGGCTTTACGGATCAGGCGATCGAGCTCAATCGCTACCGTGTGACGTTTCGCGGACGAAACGCGACCGAGGCGCGCACTCTTGCTCTGCGGCGGGCGGCGGAACTGACGCTCCAGGAGGGGAAGGACTGGTTTCAGGTCGTCGATTCTTACACCCAGGGCTTTGGCGGCGGAGGGGGTGGATCGGCGATCTCGATTGGTGGTGCAACGGGCGGGCGGAATTCGTCGGTCGGCATTGGTATAGGCTTTCCCATTGGCGGCGGTAGCACCGGCCCGTCTGAAGTCGAAGTTGGCCTTGAGATCGTGACCGCCGAAGGAGAAAAACCTGAAGACCCAGATGCTTACAGCGCGGCCTCGATCATTGAGACGGCGGCGACAGCGCCCGTTCAATAAGGGATTTCCTCCCCCTGCCAATCGAACACTTTGCCTGTATCGGCGGCGTCCAGGCGATCGAGTACATCAATGAGATATGTGGCGGATTGCTCCGGCGTGAAGATCTCGTGGCGCACACCGCCTCGAAATTTTGCCGAGAGGTCCGTCGCCACCGTGCCGGGGTGAAGCCCGACGCAAATCGCCTCGGTATTTCGGCGAGCAAGCTCAAGGGAGAGGTTTTTTATCAACATATTCAAGGCAGTCTTCGATGCGCGATAGGCATGCCAGCCACCGAGGCCATTATCGGAGATGGATCCAACCCGCGCGGACAGGGCGGCAAAAACGGCCCGGCGCTTGCGCGGCAAAAGCGGCAGAAAGTGCTTCGCGACCAGGGCAGGGCCGAATGTGTTAATGCGGAAGACGCGCTCAAAGGCCTCTAGATTGAGATCGCGCCAGCTCTTTTCCGGTGTCAGGGCGTCACCCTCCGACAGGATACCGCTGGCAACGACCACCCAGTCGATGTTGCCGGTTCGCTCCGCAGCATCTGAAACCTTGTTTTCATTGGTAATATCGATATTCAGCGATCGAACTTTATCGCTCTCAAACACGGTGCCGGATCGCGACAGAGCGACCACGCCAGACACATCATCCCGTGCGACGAGCACATCTACAAGTGCACGCCCTATGCCGCCGCTCGCCCCGATAACCGCTACGCGCATATGCCTTGTCCTCTGCCTTTTCAGGTCATTTGGGGCAAGGCAAGTGGCCGGCAAGTCAGCCGATTTAGACACTCAGATCGACACCCACTTTTGGCGCGGTGGGCGTCTTGTGCGGAATAGCGTCAGCCGATGACTCGCGCCACGAGGACAATGACGGTCGCCCCGACAGTGGCTTCGGCAATGTCGGCGACGATCGGCATGCCAAATTCCGGAAGCGAGAGGTTGAAGAATTCCAACACGACAGGCCCGAGAAACGATCCCAGAACGCCCGCTATAATATACCGAACGATCCCTCCCTTGCCGCCGACAATCTGGCTGGCCAGCCACCCGGCAACCACGCCGATCCCGCTGCACACCAGAATTTCTTGCTGAGTGACTTGTACTCCAAGACCATCGAGAATGTTCTGAAAGCCCTGTTGAATACTTTCAAAGTCCATGGCGTACGCTCCCAATCGTTAACCATGTCGGAGTTTATGCGATGACGCCGAGCCACACCAGAGGGGAGTGCTGTGGCCGCAATTTCCGGTGGGCAAGGGCCGCGAGCCCGTGTATGTGCGCCGCAGCATAATCATTTGCCTCAAAACTCTGCGGAATGTCCCATGTCAGACCCGACATCTCTTCGAAACATCGCCATCATTGCCCACGTGGACCATGGCAAGACGACATTGGTGGATTGTCTCCTGAAACAGTCCGGCCTGTTCCGCGAAAACGAGGCGACGGGCGAGCGGATGATGGACTCCAATGATCTGGAGCGGGAGCGGGGGATCACGATCCTCGCCAAGACGACGTCGGTCGAGTGGGGTGAGACACGCATTAATATTGTCGATACGCCTGGCCACGCCGATTTTGGCGGCGAGGTGGAGCGGATTCTCGGCATGGTAGACGGGGCCATCGTCCTCGTGGATGCCGCAGAAGGACCGATGCCCCAGACGAAGTTTGTCGTCGGTAAAGCGCTGAAAGTCGGTCTCCGTCCGATTGTCGCCGTGAACAAGATCGACAAACCGGAGCGGCGGCCCGATGCGGTGATCGACGAGGTCTTCGATCTCTTCGCCGATCTGGGGGCCACCGACGAACAGCTCGATTTTCCGATCCTCTACGGCTCGGCCAAAGAAGGCTGGATGTCGGCGCAGTATGAATCGCCCGCCGAGGATATGGCGGAGCTTTTCGATCTCGTTGTGAAGCATGTGCCAGAGCCGGACGTGGAGGAGGGCCCTTTCCGATTTCTGGCGACGACGATTTCGGCAGACAATTTCCTGGGTCGGATCCTGACCGGTCGAATCACCTCCGGCGCGGTGAAGCCCAATCAGAGTTTCAAAGCCCTCGATCGTGAGGGCAATCTCGTCGAGCAAGGCCGGGTTTCAAAAGTGCTGGCCTTTCGGGGGCTCGAACGTGCCCCTATCGATGAGGCCGTGGCAGGTGACATCGTTTCGCTGGCGGGCATGACGAAGGCAACCGTTGCTGACACGCTCTGCGATGCGTCAGTGAAGGTACCGCTCGAGGCCCAGCCCATCGACCCACCAACCCTCTCCATGACATTTCGCGTGAACGATTCACCACTTGCCGGAACCGAGGGTTCCAAGGTGACGTCCCGCATGATCTGGGATCGGCTCGAGAAAGAGGCCGAAGGCAATGTCGCTCTAAAGGTCGCCCGGTCCACAGACGCCGAAGCGTTTACCGTGTCCGGACGGGGGGAGCTGCAACTCGCTGTTCTGATCGAAACCATGCGCCGGGAAGGCTTTGAGCTTGGCGTATCGCGGCCACAAGTCGTGATGCAAGAGGGCCCTGGCGGCGAAAAGCTGGAGCCGATCGAAGAAGTTGTCATCGATGTTGACGATGAGCATTCCGGCGTTGTTGTGCAGAAACTCGCCGAGCGCAAAGCCGAGATGCTGGAGATGAAACCGTCCGGCACCGGGCGGACCCGGCTTGTCTTCCACGCGCCAACACGTGGCCTGATCGGGTATCAGGGAGAACTGCTCTCGGACACACGCGGTACGGCCATCATGAACCGGGTCTTCCATGAATACGCGCCGCACAAAGGCAAGATCCAGGGGCGTCACACCGGCGTCCTCATCGCCATGGATAAGGGCGAGGCCGTGGCCTACGCGCTCTGGAACCTGGAGGATCGCGGGCCGATGATGATCCATCCGGGTGACAAGGTCTATCAGGGCATGATCATCGGCGAGCACAATCGCGACAACGATCTGGAAGTGAATGTGCTGAAGGGCAAGAAGCTCACCAATGTGCGGGCGTCTGGATCCGATGAAGCCGTGCGGTTGACCCCGCCCCTCAAGATGACACTGGAGCGCTCGCTGGCTTACATCGCGGACGACGAGCTGGTCGAAGTGACACCGGAGTCTATTCGGCTACGCAAGGTCCACCTTGACCCCCATGAACGGAAACGCGCCGCGAAAGCCGCGGCGGCTTAAGACGTCTTTTCGCTATGGCCTCGCCAACGGATGGCGTGAGCGAGCGCCAGGAGACTTGCGCCGGCCACAGTGAGCGGCGTTTCATAATCATGCAGAGCTTCAACGAAAGGTGCCGCGAGAAGCAGGGCCATCCCAACAATCGCCAGGCCGACAAAGCTCAGTCTGTTTCGGCCAGGCCGGCCCACCGCGATCACTGACAGGGAGATGGCCGAAGCCGCAATCGCCAGCGCACCATGCACCCACTCTTCAGAGGCCAAACCAAATATTGGAGACAGAGAGATGAACATCGGCAGGGCGAGACAGTGCAGGAGACAAAGCCCCGACAGGCCCATTGCTGCCATATCTGAAGTTCGACCAGTCATGTCTTCGCCTTTGTTATAATATCATGTGTCGGTACGGGGTCTGGCAGCGGAAAACAAGTGAGAATTGCTGACGGCATCACGAGCGCGCGACCAATGCACAAAAATGCACACTCGTAATTGTATAACTCAGCCGCTTTAAGGTACCGAGCCTGAGCTGTGCTGCCATTGTCAGCACGCCGGCAAAGCCTTTTGCCGATATCTAATATACTGATACGATAAGGTTTTCTCCTATGAAAAAAGTTCTGATGGCCACCAGTCTGCTGGTGGCGGGGACCGCAAGTGCCCACGAAGTCATCCATTTAGATCACGCAGAAACGCATATTGCTGGCGACGGGCACATCGCCATCAACCACGACGGTCATATAGACCATCTCCACGATGGTCATTTGCACCATGCGCACGGAGCGCATGTCGATGAACATGTCATCGCCGTGAGTGCCATCAATCCGGTGGCAGAAGAAATTGTCAGCAGCGTTGATGATGCGGGGCACACGCATTCAGCCGATGACAGCGCCCATCCGCGTATTCAGCATGGTGACCATTTCGATTATTTGCACAACGGCCGTCTGCACTATGTACACGGTGACCATGTCGACGATCATGGACCGATAGACGTCATTTCTGCAGCACCATAGCGCCGCGAACGCATCTGCGATCACTCGCGCTGTCTGTCCTGCACCCGCGCGTGGACAAGACTGGGGGCTAGCCGGTTCCTCATGGGGCGAATGAGAGACAGAATGCTGTAGACACGCATCGCCTGCGGATAAGGCTTTGCATAGGTCTGAATCGTGACGGGTTCCATATTCGGAATGGCGCGAACAAAGGCCGGCAATCGTTCGATCGAAATACCCCAGGGCATTTTTGGCGTCCGATAGCTCTCTGTGAGATCGTAACCCTCCATGGTTCTTTTAGAGAACCATGGAGGGATCGCGTCGAAGAATATTTCCGCGCCAGGGAACCGCTCGGCAATCTCTGTGAGAAGGTTGATGACGTCAGACTTCGTGAAGTACATCAACAGCCCCATCATCGAGACGAACGGTGTCAGCCCCGTCGGAACTTCATCCATCCAGCCGGTGTCGAGTGCCGAATAGGCAAGTGGCGTCATAGATTTGCCCTGGGGCAGCAATGATTGGCGTACATCGATCGCGGCAGACACATCGACGCTGAACCAGGGAACATTCGGCTCTCCTAGCCGCCAATATTGTGTCTCCAGACCTTCGCCCAGTGCCACGACACACGCTGCTTCACCATGCCGAGTTAGAAAGTCCGACACGAGATCGTCGCCAACGCGAGATCGGATACCATGCCCACGATTTGGCTTTTTAAAGCTCGCCGCAAAGTCGTACTCGATGTCCTCGACAAGGTTGATTGACCAAGGGTCGTCAATCAGCCGGTCTTTGCGCTTTGCTTCATAGGCTCTGTTCCAGAGCGGCCAGAGCATCGTCTCCGGTACGCCATCCAATGACACTTTTGCCATCTGCAATCCCCGAAATCCAGTTTTCGCTGTATGCTTCGATCACCTTACCCGATCGGCCACCAAAATGCAAATGATTTGCAAGTGCAATCAGGAATTATATTTGGTGCCCGTCACCAGCGGCAAGGCATCGTCCGCCTACAGACAGATTATAGGGTGCTGAGGCTGTCTCTTCGCCGGTCTTTAGCCGGTCCGTTCGAAGACGAAGGATACATTCACCGGGACGACGGGCGTGATCGCGTCCAGCCCGGCCAGCGCTTGCAGCTCGCCAAGTCCATCGATCAAGTTGAAATCATCCGGATAGAGGATGAGCGGCGCATTGCTGTCCACGAGGACTTTATTGACCCCGAGGCGCGTGACCGAGGCATCGAAGTCATAGGCGGCAGTTTCGCCATGCAGGGAAATGTCGAACCGAACAGGCACCTCAACGCTGCTGCCGATATCGATATTGGTGAATTGTTCCATATCAAGCGACGTGGTGGCTGTGGCTGTCGGATAGGTCTCTGTTTCAAAGAACACTGTTCGCATCCGTTCATTGCGGATATCGACATTGGTGTTGACGCTGTTGAGATCAATCGAGATCTCAGCCGTGCCATCCTCGCCGACAGACCCGGACACGGTGCCGAATGAGTTTATCTCGGCAACATTACCGCTCTTTATGGAGAGGTAAGTCAGCGCCGAGGCATCAGAAGACAGGGTCCATGGTCCGCTGAGCGCAGCCTCTACGACGGGCGGGGCAACCGGAGGAGGGGTGTCAGGGGCCGAACAGGCCGTCACCGCGGCGATGGCCATGACACCTGGGCTGATCTGTCTCGTCACATATGCCATATTCGGCTCCCGATGATTGCTTCAGAATAGCTCTACTCGACTATCTGTGGCTGTGTCGCGCAAAATCAATTGATGCAAATCACGCCTTCTCGATCTCAACCACATGGGGGAAGGGAATGGAAATACCGCCCGCATCGAAGCCTTCTTTCACAGAGCGAAGCAGGTCGAAACGAACATCCCAATAATGCTCCGGATCGCACCAGACCCGCAATTGGATATCGACAGAACTGTCATTGAGACAGCTGACCCGTGTCCACGGGTCCCGGCCATCGCCGGAGACGACCAGTTTATGCCCGCTCGCTTCGCGTTTGATAATCTCCATGGCTTTAGCGATATCGTCGCCATAATCAATGCCGAAATCGATATCGCACCGTCGGACGCCGAGAGACGAATAATTGCGTATCGTGGCGGCCCGCACATCATTATTTGTGAGGATCACCTTTATATTGTCGAGGGTGCGCAGCGTCGTCTGGAATATATTTAAGTCCTCAACATGGCCTTCTTCACCGTTGAGCTCGACATAATCGCCAATCTTATACGGGCGAAGAATGATCAATAAGAGACCGGCTGCGACATTGCTCATCGATCCCTGAAGGGCAAGGCCAATGGCAAGGGTCATCGCTGAGAACACGACGAAGATCGATGCGATCTCGACGCCAAGGATCGACACCGCAAACAGGAAGACGCCGCCAATGATCATATAGCGGACTGCATTGGCGATAAACGCGCCGAGCGTCGTGTCGATACTGGCCACGGCATCTGTCCGCTTACGGACCGCCCGGTAAACGCGCCCGGCAATCCAAGAGCCGATATATAATACAAGGCCGGCAGCAATAAGCCGCGGCGCAAATGTGATCGAGGAATCAACCACGAGCTGGCTGTAATAATTGGCCGTATCGGTCAGTCCCTGCTCGGTCAGCTCAAAAGGGGGAGGGCCACTACCGAGAACGGAGTCAATTTCGTCGTCAGGCATGAACGGTTCTCTTGATGATCGTGTTGTGTTCGTAAGGGATTTCAACGCCTGCGGCATCAAAGGCGTGCTTTACGCGCTCGGAAATATCCATCTGGATCTTTCGATGGTCGTCAGCGTCGCACCATAATCGAAGCTGCAAAACCACTGAGCTGTCTCCCAGGTCGACAACCATCGCAGCGGGCGCTGGAGTGCTCCGTATGCGATCATCATCCCTGGTGACACCTATAAGGGCGTCAATCGCTTGGCCGATATTGGCCCCATAGGCAATTCCAAAATCCATATCGAGCCGGCGATCACCAAAGGCGTAGAAGTTCTTGATCGTATTGCCGAGCGCGTCGGAATTGGAGATGACGAGTTCGATATTGTCTCGGGTTACAAGGCGGGTGGCGAACAAGCCGAGATCGGTCACCACACCTTTCTCGCCATTTAACTCCACCTCGTCGCCGACTTTGTAGGGGCGGAAAACGGCAAGCACGATTCCGCTCGCCACATCGCCGAGTGTGTCCTGCAAGGCAAAGCCGAGGGCGATGAAAAGCGATGCGACAATTGTCGCAAGAAAAGCGAGATTAATATTGAGCGCCGACAGGGCGGCAATGATGACGGCAAGCGTGCCGGCAAACAGGACCACTGATCCGAAAAAGCGCGCCAGCGTTTCATCTATGGTCTGAACACGGGCGGAGGCTTTGACGGTCGCGCGCGAAAGACTGCCGACAATGGCGCGGCCAATAAGCAAAATCGCCAGAGCCAGAAGCACGCTTGGCGCAAATTCAATGATCACATTCGGCAGCGATTCAAGCCGTGCTCTTAGAAGGTCAATAATGTCCACCGCGCCCTCATCTCAAAAAGGATCTTCGAAGCCAGTCATTCACTTTCAGTGTGCGAAGAATCTTCCTGAGAGGTCAAGCCGCCAACATGAGCGACGCTGGAAGCGGGGCCGAAGGCGCGCAGGCCCATGTGGCAGGCACCGGGAAAAGGTGTTTGTCAGCTTATCAGGGTTTTACGATACTTGCCGGGTGTAATTCCGAGCTTGTCCGAAAACACTGTCGTCATATGGGATTGGCTGGCAAAGCCGCACTCATATGCGATTTCAGCAATCGTTTTCGAGCTGGATTCGAGCAACGTTCTGGCGCGCCCGATGCGCCGCATAAGTATGTAACGATAGGGGGTCTCACCCGTTGTTGCTTTGAACGCACGGGCCATTTGCAGCGGGCTTCGATCAAGCACGCTTGCAAGGTCTGTCAGTGAAAAACTGCTTCCGAGTTGAGTGTCTATATAGTCATTCAGGTTGCGCAATTCGCGTTCATCAAGATTGGCGGCGCTGCCGCTAATAATCGCCTTATCCGAATAGGCCATCAGTATCTCAAGCGCGATGCGGAGATTGTTCGCCTCGGCAAGGACCTTCCAGCCGGCATCCTTTGAGGCTTGGATGCGGTATTGTTCTTCAACGAGACGAGCCAGTCTTGGACGGCACACATTGGTCATCGGCACGATACTGTCGAGTGTTGGAAGGTGAGGTTCCAACTGCGCAACGCGGTCGAATATCGAGGAATCGATCAGAAGCATGGTGTTCTCGACCCATCCTTCAAGTCGGTATTCCTGATCCACGGTCGGCGGACAAATAGTAATGTGTCCGGGCACCAGACTGGTTTGCCGTTCGACGCCGTCATAACTCGCTGAAAGGTCCCCTGCGCAATCATGCTGAAGGGTGAGAGTGACAAAGCTATTTTTCGGAATGCGGGACGTATGTGTGCCGACGGCCCCTTTCAGAACCCTGACACTGCGCTGATCGCCTGTATCGGAATTGGCGGCGTCAGCATCGTCAGCGACTTCACCATCAAAGTGAATCCAGTCTTCGGAAACAACCTTGCGCTGCAGATTTGCAGCCGGTTTGGCTGGCTCGCCAAGAGCTGTGCGCGCAAGGCGTCTCTTATCTGCAAGGTCTTCCCTCATACTCTGAAGTTAACACAATTAGGCCTAAGTGACTTTCAGTTAGGTCGATTTTTTTCAAATTCCTGCTTCTGGACGCCTAAGTGCATGCAAAGTATGGGTATTTTCTTCAATTTTTTGGCAAAAAAATTCTCTAATTCACCAATCATGGAATGAAATTCCAAATCGAGAAGGATATCGCATGACCCCCAAGAGTGTTTTGATCACCGGCGCGTCTGCTGGAATTGGAGCCGAGTTTGCCCGGCAATACGCTGCGCGCGGCTGGAATGTGGCTTTGACGGCGCGCCGGAAAGACCGGTTGGATGACCTCGCGAAGGAGCTGGAGACGACCCACCGGATTGAGACCCTGACCATCGAAGCGGATCTGGCAAGGCCAGGGGCTGTGGATGATATCATCACCGCCCTTATGGACGCCGATTGGTTGATCGATGGGCTGGTAAACAATGCGGGCTATGGCCTGCCAGGAACTTTTACAAATACGAGCTGGGAGGATCAGGCGGCCTTCATACGAGTGCTCTATACCGCACCCTGCGAGCTTGTGCACAAGCTCCTGCCGGGCATGGTTGAGCGTAAATTCGGCCGCATCATCAATGTCGCCTCGCTCGCCGGTTATGCGGCAGGATCAAACGGTCATACGCTATATGGGTCGGTGAAGGCTGGCATGATCAAGTTTTCAGAGAGCATTCAGGCGGAGTCCAATGCGGCAGGATGGGGGGTCAATTGCTCTGCATTGTGCCCTGGTTTTACCTGGTCTGAGTTTCATGACGTGAACGGAACCCGTACCCAGACAGATCAAATGCCGAAATGGATGTGGATGGATGCCGGCCCCGTCGTGCAAGCGGGCATCGAAGCTGTAGAGAAAGGGGCTCCCGTGCGGGTGCCTGGGGGCGTCAACAAATTCCTGGCGACCTTGACCCGGGTGCTACCGGAGCCTGTCGGGCGGACTATGGTGCAGGCGCAGTCGCGGCAATTTCGGCGGACGGAGTAGGCGGGGCGTCACACCAGGGATCGCGTTCGCCATCGCGAACAGCCTGACCGGTTTCCAAAAGGTGCTCGCCAAGGTCTGTGCCATCCGTCGTGGCGATATTGGCGACGACCCGTCCCGCATATTTGCCAAGAGTGACATCGGTGAGAAACAATTCTTCACCGACCAGGGCCTCTACAGCGTCTTTGGCGGCGTCGGCCTTCACACGTTCAGCGCGGCAAGCCGGACGGCTGATCTCAGGCGTGTCCACACCGGCAAGGCGGACGGACACTTCAACGCTCTGATTGACCCAAATATGGGCCCTGACTTTCACCGTATCGCCATCAATGACGCGCAGAACGTCCGCGGGAATAGGGCCCGGCAACGTCTCCGCGCGGGCGACCAGGGCCGCGACGGCGTAGAACAGAGCAAGTGATCCGATACGTAACATGCTTAACGTGTAGGACATTTATCCTAAAATACTACCTTAGAACAATAATTGCAACCAAAAGTGGATTAGCCGAATTTGTCCGATGAAACAACGCATCTTGGTGATGCGACCCTCTACCGATGACGGATAGCCTTCGGTTGGAACGGTTGATCTATCGTTAATCTTGCAGCGCAGGTCGGGTATTAGGCGTCACGCCGGGTTTTGGGTTCAGGCAGCTTCAATAGCCGGCGTGCGGCCCGCCGATGTTGCTCCTGCACTTGCGCGCCGACAATTCCTAGTGCTGTCGCCAGCACGGTCGCATCATCTGTGAAGCCAAACCCTGCAACAATGTCCGGCACCATATCGGTCGGAAGGACAAAATAGGCGAGGGCCGCAAACAGGACCCCCTTGGCCTTGATCGGCGTTTCAGGGTCTATGGCACAATAATAGGACGCGGCCAGATCATCAGCGAATGGGATGCGCCCGGCAACTTTCAGGACCTTTGGCAAGAGTTTTGAGCGCGCGCGTCGCTCATTTCGCTCGATGACAAGCGGCAAAGCGGCTTCATCTGGATCACCAGCCGTCTTCGCGATTGCCCTTGCGTCAGTCATTGGCGTCTCCCATAGGCTTCTATAGATCAGCGGTCAGAACTCAAGATTCAAGGGAGATCCCACATATGCAACTTAACGATTCCATTTCAGCTGTCGTCACCGGTGGGGCGTCCGGCCTTGGTGCGGCTACCGCAAGACTGCTCGCAAGTCATGGCGTGAAGGTCGGTATTTTCGATCTGAACGAAGAAAAGGGTGAAGCCACGGCTGCCGAGATCGGCGGTGTGTTTTGCAACGTCAATGTCACGTCGGATGAGAGCGTTGATGCAGGGTTTGAGAAGTCCCGGGCGGCGATCGGTCAGGAGCGGATATTGATCAATTGCGCAGGCACGGGCAATGCGGTCAAGACGGCCAGCCGCGACAAACAAACCGGTGAGATCAAGCATTTTCCCCTCGATAGATTCGATCTGATCATCCAGATCAATCTCGTCGGAACGTTCCGCTGCATTGCAAAATCAGCCGCCGGGATGATGACGCTCGATCCGATTGATGGCGAACGGGGAGCCATTGTGAACACTGCTTCGGTCGCCGCAGAAGATGGCCAGATCGGTCAGGCATCTTACTCCGCTTCGAAAGGAGGGGTCGTTGGCATGACACTTCCGATTGCTCGTGACCTCAGCCGTGAGCTTATTCGCGTGAACACGATCCTGCCGGGTATTTTCGACACGCCGCTGCTTCAAGGCGCACCGGAGAATGTGAAACTGGCACTCGGTGCGCAGGTGCCGAACCCAGCCCGCCTCGGAAATCCGGACGAGTATGCGTCGCTCGCGGTCGAGATGTGCCGCAACGGTTATTTCAATGGCGAAGATGTTCGCCTCGACGGGGCCATCCGGATGGCACCGCGCTAGAGACGCAACCATCACATACGCTTCGGCGGCCCGCCAAGACTATGGGTCTGGCGGGCCGTTCTGTATGCGCCATTGCAAAGCGAGATAAACAAGCTCTGCGGCCATGAAACCGACAGGGACGAGGATCAGATCGCTTATGCTGACGCCGAGACCGGTGAAATAGCCGAACAGGTTGATCGCAGCCCCAAAGGCCAGACCAATCCCGCCTGCAAACAGGGTTTGACGTTGGATAGGCTGCGTCGTGATCTTGTCGAGACTGAGTGCCACAACCAATACGCCGGCAGCAATGAGGGCGAGAGCGCTGATCAGGAGAACGGTTTGCGGGTGTACCGCATTGAAAGGGTCTACGAGGCGGCGATAATCATCATTGCGCGGCAGAAAAACCAGAACGAACACATAGACGGGAATTGTAACCGCAAGGCGCAGCCCATTTGCGCTGGTGGCCCTTGCCTCGCCAGTCGCGCTGTCGATTATCGCGTGACCGCCCTCTGCTTTTTGTCGTTGGAGGAGGTAAGTGATCGTCAGATAAACAATCTCGCTCACGACAAAAGCTGCTGTGACGATAATTGCGAAATTAAGCGTGACAGCTCGGCCCGTCGTGCCGTCGAAGAGATTATAGACCCCTGCGAAGGCCAGACCGACGGCACCTTGGTTAAGAACCCGGATCGGCGGCGTCGGGGATATCTGGCGCTGGGACACAAGAACGAGCCACCCGGCACCCGCTGCCAGCAGGGTCGCGGACCATAAAAGGGTCTGCTGTTGAGGTAGTTGAGCGATGTCTCTGAACAGCGGTTGAATCGGTGGCCATTGCGATAGCCAAGCCACAAGCAGCAGATAGACAGGAATGACGATCAGAAGGCGACCCATGATCCGGTCATGGGCATCGCCCGCAACAATTGCAAGCGAGACGTGAGGTGAAAGTCGGTGGACGCGCCGATCGAGCGATTTCAACAGGCCGCAGAAGACACTATACTTGATCAGGTTGGTTAGGGAGCGCGGCATGACCGAAACACCAGAGCAAAGCCTTCGGGTGTTTATCTCCTATTCGCGTAAGGATCCAGAAATGCCTCTATGTTGCGATTGACCAGGCCTTCCCTCAGCGCCTCGGCAATTTCCAGAT
>JBCBUY010000003.1:0-85263 GCA_039817885.1 Pseudomonadota bacterium
AAAGCAGCGTCAGATCCGAAAACGGCCGCCTCGTCAGCTGCTCAACAAACAGGTGCGCCGCGAACTCAAGAATTCGCTTCAGAGCATCCTCGTCTTTATTCTCGCCTATACGTTCGTGGAGCTCTCTGTCGAGCGGCTGTTTGGGTATGACGTGTTTAAGGTCTATGGCGATGCCAAGGCCTATCCGGTTTGGTGGATCCCTGCCTCAATAGTGCTTTTCGCGATCGGCCTTGATACATGGTTCTATTGGACGCACCGGATGATGCATCACCCAAAACTGTTCAAGTTCTTTCACCTTGAGCATCATCGTTCCCACAGCCCAACCCCTTTTACGGCGTACTCCTTTGCCCCGGCTGAGGCCGTGCTCGTCTACCTCTATGTGCCTGTGTTCCAAGCGATTGTGCCGATGCACTTCAGCGCCTTTGCGATCAGCATGCTCATCCAAACCTCGCGAAACGCGCTCGCCCATTGCGGTTATGAGGTCTTCCCCAGAGGCTGGACGAAAATCCCGGGACTGAATCTGCTCACCACTGTGACGCATCATGATCTTCACCACGAAAGATCGCACGGAAACTATGCGTTTTACTTCACCTTCTGGGACAAGGTGATGGGCACAGAAGACCCGGACTATGATGCGCGCTTCAACGCTGTCACACACCAAGATAATCAAACGGCCATTGTGCCGGCCGAATAGGAACGCCACGCCGGCAGCTTTTTCCGGGGTGTTCCCGGCAGTCCGGTTTCCAGGCAGGTGGGCGGTTTCTTGATCTCCGAGGCAAGAAATCGCCCGCCAAGACTATTGGGACAAGCGCTCCAAAGGTGCCACTGATCTGCCGATCTCCTTTAGCAGCGCCACTGATCTCTCCCAAAGCGCCGCACCGGCGGTTTCATCATAACATTTCTCATCCATCGGCTTTTCGGTTTTCATATGGAGATAGAGGCCGGTTTTGCCCTCTACCTCGTTTGCGGTGGCGAGATAAAGAAAAGGCGGCGCGGCCTTGTCCGGATGCTGAAAACCGACCGCGAAGATCGCGCCGAGGATCACCTTCAGAACCGGCGGCGCATTGCGGATGATATTGGTGTTTACCGGGCCGGGACAGATCGGAATGACCGACACGTCGACGGGTTTCGCTTCCCCGTTCAAGCGGCGAGACAGTTCCATCGCGAACGTGTTCAGGACGAGCTTGTAGTAGGAGTAGTTCGCAATCCCGCCCCGCGCGCCATATTCATAGAACACACCGAGCGTGTCGGTGTTGATGGGCTGGGCTCCGCGATGGCTGTCCGAAGAGGTAAACATCAGCCGATGAACGGGATCTTCGGGCGCGCGGTTCTTCGCCAATGCAGTATTCGGAATGACACCTTCGGCGAGCAATCTGTTCACCAGGTAGAACTTGGCGAGATAGTTCACCTGGAAGAGCTCCTCGAGGCCATACTCCGTCTTTTTGGCAATGGCTGCGCCAAGGCCCGCATTGAAAAGGGACACGTCGAGACGGATATTGTCGCGTTTTAGCGCCGAGGCGAACGCATCGATCTTCTCAAAACTGCCAAGATCGAGTTCGTAGAGATGGATGTTCGGGTTTCCTGTGAGCGTGCGCAGCTCCTCGGCCTTATCCGGGACCAATGTGCGGCACGCCATGATAAGGGTCGCCCCCCGCTCGGCCCAAAGCTTGGCAACGCCCCAGCCCACACCGGAATTTGCGCCCGTAATCAGGCAAGTTTTACCATCCAACCGATCATTCTCGTTGATTGGCCGGGTGTTCGGCTTTACACGAATCAATTCTTTTGTACCCACCAGAACCGCTTCAATGGGGTTCTTAAATCGACCCTGATTTCTACTTTCCGCCATTCGCAAATCCTTTTGGAGGCATCCAAGATGAACCCGCACCTCGCCAAAAACGAAGTCTATGGCAAGACACGCTCACTGCTTCTTGTAACGTTCGCTTATGTTCTGGCGCTGGTCGCCGCTGTCGCAACCTATCCTTTTGTCGATCATCTGAGCCCATTCTGGGCGGCCCTTGCCATGGATGTAGCCGCAACGGTTGTGATCTGGGCGGTGGGCGCGAATGTGCGCAATGCCAGCCTGTACGACCCTTATTGGTCAGTCATCCCGCCGGCCGTTCTCGCTTTCTGGTGGGCCGGTACAGGATATGACCTGGCGCCAGGAAAGGTCATGATGGCGATTGTCGTGGTCTACTGGGCGATCCGTTTGACGTCGAACTGGGCGCGAGACTGGCCAGGCCTTCACCATGAGGATTGGCGCTATCAGGAGATGCGCGCGAACAATCCGGCGATGTATCAGTTCGCCAATCTGTTCGGGATCTGCATGTTCCCAACGGCGCTCGTCTTCCTCGGTATGTTGCCGATGTGGCCAGTGCTCACCGGCGATGGATCATCCAACTTAGTCTTGGATATCGTCGGCTTCATTGTCGGAATGGGCGCGGTTACGATCCAGCTCTTCTCCGACGGTCAGATGCGGAATTTCCGTTTCAAGAAACAGAAAAACCAGACCAATCAATCTTTCTACACAGACGGGCTTTGGGCCTGGTCGCGGCATCCGAATTATTTCGGCGAAGTGGCGATGTGGTTCAGCCTATGGGTGTTTGCGATGTCCGCTGGGCTGGAAAACTGGTGGACCGGCGTGGGCTGGCTCGCCATGCTCGGCCTGTTCCTGTTTGTGTCCTGCCCGTGGATGGACCGTCGCTCGGCTGCCAAACGACCCGGCTATGCAGACTATATGGAACGCTCAAACCTCTTCTTCATGACACCACCACGCAAAGCAAATGGATAAGCAAATGGACTCCCCCACCCACGACGCCTTTGACGATCTGATCAACACGCTCACCGAGGCCAAGAACCGCTGGGCGAGCGAGGAGTGGAATCTCCGCAACGAGCAAGAGGTCGCCGAGGCCCACAAAAATCTCGCTCACATGCTAGAAGCGGGCATGGTCTGCTATTTCGCCATGGACCCGATGTATCCGCGAATGACGCGGATGTTCACGCCGGAGCGGAAGTATTTCGGTGATAATCCGGACGCGATTTATTATGACTCCCCGATCTCCCGCGAGCACGCCTATGTTATGCGGGGCAATATGAAAGGCGCGGTCTACGTGTCGATCACGATCGATGCGGGCATGGAAGATGGTGCGTTCTCGTCCGGCACGTTGGCCATCATCAATGACAAGGAATTCGACGTCGCTGAAGATGGTAGTTTCGAGTTATGGGTCGGCGGCGAGAAGCGAGACCGCAACTGGCTCGATATGCCGGAGGGTACGTCACGCATCACCACGCGTCACTATTTCGAAGACCAGACATCAGCAGCGGCAAACCCGGAAAGGAACCCGGAATGGTCGATTGAACGTGTCAGCCCTGCGCCCCAGCGGCCTTACAATACGCCTGACGACATCGCCGCCGGCCTGCGCCGCGTCTCCAAGTTCATTCGCTCGCGGACGCTCGACCGCCCGGCATTCGGCCAAGGTGGCACGCCGCCGCCTTTTGTTTCGTTCACGCCAAACGAGTTCCCCGCCCCCATCCCGCCAGGCGACTACGGCTGGTCCGCCATTGATGCGCATTACTGTATGGCTCCCTATTATGTGGGCGAAGGTCAGGCGCTGGTGATTACGGGCCGCTGGCCCGAATGCCGCATGGCTAATCTCGCCCTCTGGAACCGGTTCCTGCAGACTTATGATTTTGGCAATGCGAACATCTCGCTGAACCGAGCCCAGACAAAGCTCGAAGACGATGGCACTTTCCGCATCATTATCGCCCATGAAGACCCCGGCGTGCCGAACTGGATCCAGACGCAAGGCCAGCCTTTCGGCATGGCCTTCTGGCGGTTCATGCTGGCCGAGGGCGACGTGGAAACACCCAAGGCTGAGCTCGTCGACCTGGCGAGTTTGAAGTGAGATCAAATCCAAGGGCGATCTAGCCCCTCCCCCAATTTTCCGCCATATATCCGCCAATGGATCGACAGAACACCAAACGCGTCTTTATCAAGACCTATGGCTGCCAGATGAATGTCTACGACTCCGAGCGTATGGCAGACGTCTTAAAGCCTTTGGGCTATGCGTCTTCCGATGCGCCGGAAGATGCGGATCTCGTGATCCTGAACACGTGCCATATCCGCGAGAAAGCGACGGAAAAAGTCTATTCCGAGCTTGGCCGGATCAAGAAGATGAAAGAGGCGGGTGGTGGCAAGATGACCATCGCTGTGGCGGGCTGCGTTGCCCAGGCTGAGGGCGAGGAGATCATGCGCCGTCAGCCGGCAGTGGATCTGGTCCTCGGGCCCCAAGCCTATCACAAGCTGCCGGAGATGATTGCCAAGGCGAGCCGGGCCGTTGGTGATCGGCTGGAAACAGATTTCGACACGCTGGAAAAGTTCGATGCCTTGCCAAAAGCGCGCGATCCAGGCGGGCCGGTCGCGTTCCTTTCTGTTCAGGAAGGCTGCGATAAATTCTGTACGTTTTGCGTGGTCCCTTACACGCGCGGCGCGGAGCTGTCCCGGCCAGTGGACGACATTGTTCTGGAAGCGCGCAACCTTGTTCAGCAGGGCGTTCGGGAAATCACGCTGCTCGGACAGAATGTGAACGCCTATCATGGCCGCGCGCCGATGTTTGGCGAGGACGAGGCTGAAGACTGGAGCCTTGCACGACTTGTGCGTCACCTCTCCAAAATTGGCGGGCTCGACCGTATCCGCTTCGTGACGAGCCATCCGCGGGACATGGATGATGATTTGATCCTCGCCCACGGTGATACGCCGGAGCTAATGCCGTTCTTTCATCTGCCGGTTCAGTCTGGATCAGACCGCATTCTTGATGCGATGAACCGAAAGCACACCCGAGATCATTATTTCGAGATCATGCGTAAGATGCGCGCGCAACGCCCGGACATCGCCCTTGCCTCGGATTTCATTGTCGGATTCCCCGGAGAACGGGAACAGGACTTCCAAGACACAATGGACCTAGTCGATACAGTCAAATACGCCATCGCCTATTCGTTCAAATATTCAACGCGCCCGGGGACACCAGCTGCCGATATGTTCGGTCATGTGGACGAGGAGGTGAAACACGAGCGCCTGATGCGTTTGCAAGCCTTGCTTAAAGACCAGCAGATCGCCTTCAACGAAAGTCAGATCGGCCGTAGCCTGCCGATCCTGATCACCGGCAAAGGCCGGATGGAGGGTCAGCTGCATGGCAGATCACCATATCTTCAAGCAGTGCACTTTGATGGGCCGGACTATCTTATCGGTCAGATCGTCGACGTTGAGATTGCAAGCGCAAGTCTGAACTCGCTGAAGGGTGAACTCGTTAGGGCCGAGGCTGTCGCGTGACCACACCCAGCCGCTCAAAGCGGAAATCCAATAGCAAATTGACACGAACCTATCCGGTCGCGTCTGCCGCGCGGCTGCAGGACATTTGCGGCCCCCATCACAGGCATCTGCAATTGCTCGAGACCCGGCTTGATGAGTATGCCCTGCGGGCCGAAAGCCTCGGCGGCGGCATTGAGCTTACAGGTCAAGAAGAAGGCATTAGCCTTGCTGAGGCGGCCCTTGCAGAGCTTGAACGACGACTTGACCGGGGCAGCCCACCATCAGAACTTGAAGTTGAAGGAGCCATTGAGGCAGCGATGACGCCAACCGGAGCCTTCAAGCCGCTAAATGGACTGAAGCGCCCGATCACGGCGCAAACCCGCGGTCAGGCGACATATCTCAGCCGTCTCACTGATCCCAAGGCTGGCTTGATTTTCGGATACGGTCCGGCCGGAACAGGAAAGACCTATCTCGCCGTCGCGACAGGGGTGGCTGAACTTCTGCAGGGCGTACGTGAGCGTTTGATCATTACGCGGCCTGCCGTGGAAGCCGGCGAGAATCTCGGCTTTCTGCCGGGCGATCTTCAGGAGAAGGTTGACCCCTATATGCGCCCGATCTGGGACGCTATGCGCGAGCTCATGGGACAGGATCAAATGGAGCGGCGACTTGGCCGTGCCGAGATTGAGGTCGCTCCCCTCGCCTTCATGCGGGGGCGGACCCTGAAGAACGCCTTCGTGATCGTCGACGAGGCACAGAACGCGACCATACCACAGATGAAAATGGTACTTACACGTCTCGGTCGAGAAAGCCGTATGGTGGTTACCGGCGATCCGGGTCAGGTGGATCTCCCAGGGCGCGAGCGATCCGGACTTTCTCATGCGCTTGACATTCTGAGTGATGTCGATGGTGTGCATCAAATCCCACTGACGGCAGCTGATGTCGTCCGCCATGATCTCGTGGGGCGCATTATCAATGCCTATGACGCGGGCTCGCAGAAAGGCCAATGAACGTAAGCATAGACCTGCGTGTTGAGAATAAGGGTTGGGATCGCATTCCTGACCTGGAAACGCTGTGCCAAAATGCGGTGGCCCAAGCCGTCAAATATGCCGGCGTTCTGGGGGCGGTGGAGGTCGACATTTTATTAAGCGACAATGAGGAGCTGGCGGAACTCAATCATAACTGGCGGGACAAAGCGGGGCCAACTGACGTGCTATCTTTCCCAGCGGATGCTCGAGAAAAGCCTTTTATTGGCGACATTGCCGTCGCGTTCGGTGTTGCCCATCTGGATGCAGACACGTCAGGGACACCTTTCAGGGCCCACCTGACGCACCTGATTGTGCATGGAGTGCTGCATTTGCTTGGCTACGATCATCAGAATGATGAAGATGCCCACGATATGGAAACGCTCGAGCGCGACGTTATGGAAGCCCTCGGATATGCCGATCCATATTCCCGAATCGAACAAAGCTGAGTTAGGGTAGCGTTGAAGCCGATGACCGATTTGCCAAACCCCGAAGACCCTCCCTCAAGTCCCAAGCGGCCACGCGGTCTATTTGGCCTTGGCCGCCTGTCCCGCAAGGACGAAGAAATCGCCGCTGAAACCGCCGAAGCTCCTCGGCAGAGCGCGATGCGGCTACGAATTGCAGAGTTCGAAGAAGGCCGTGTTGCAGATGTGATGATCCCTCGGGCGGACATTATCGCTGTCGAAGTTGAGACGTCGTTTGACGATTTGATCAAGCTTTTCGCCGAGGCCACGCATTCCCGGCTTCCGGTCTATCGGGATACGCTCGATAATCCGATCGGGTTTGTTCACCTCAAAGATGTCGTGGGCGAGATTGCTCGGGACGACGATGTTGATGAACGCCCGCTGGAACGACTTGCGCGAAATGCATTGATCGTTCCGGACTCCATGGCCCTCCCCACCCTGCTACTCAAAATGCAGGCGACACGCATACATCTGGCGATCGTCGTCGATGAATATGGCGGCACTGACGGATTGGTATCGCTTGAGGATCTCGTCGAAGAAATCGTTGGGGAGATAGAAGACGAACACGATGAAGACACCCCCATGCTGACCCAGCGCGGACCGGCAATCTGGGAGGCGGACGCCCGAATGGAGATTGAGGACTTTGCGTCCGAAACCGGGATCGATCTTGAGCTGGCAGATTTTGAGGACGATATCGACACGCTTGGCGGCATAGCGTTTGCCCTGGCTGGGCGCGTGCCCGAGCGCGGCGAAGTGCTTCAACACCCGGCGGGTGCAGATATTGAGATCATCGACGCGGACAGCCGTCGTATCCGACGCATAAAACTTCGTAAGGTGGAGACGCCTGCATGAATCAAAGAGTTACGAGTCACGGGTTTACGGCGCTTGGCCCGATTCACGAAGCCCTTGCTCGGCTACGGGGCTGGAAGGCTCATGTGGTTGCCGCTTTTCTTGGGGCCCTCGGGGCATTTGCATTCGCTCCGTTTCATTTCAGCCCGATCCTTATCTTCTCTTTCACGGGCTTGATTTGGATGATCGATGGTGCCCGCGGCTCATCGAAATGGGGCAAGGCGGTCTTTGCGCGAGGATGGGCCTTTGGCTCCGGCTTTTTCCTGATCAGCCTGCACTGGACGGCTTTTCCGTTTCTGGTCGAGCCGGAAAAACACGCACTCTTCCTATTCATGCCGCTGGTCTTGTTGCCCGCTGGCCTTGGGTTGATCTGGGGGGCTGGCACATCTCTGGCAGGGGCGTTCTGGTCGGCCTCGCCGTCCCGGGTCTTCGTGTTTGCCCTGTTCATGTCGATCGTTGAATATGTTCGTGGACACCTGTTTGGCGGCTTTCCCTGGAATTTGCCTGGGACGACCTGGACACCGGGGGCAGCAATCTCCCAGGCCGCCTCCATTGGCGGCATTTACTGGCTGACCTTGCTCACCATATTCGTGATGGCGACACCTGCAGCCCTTGTGGATACGCGAGAAAGCCGGGCACTCGGGCAACGTCTGTTCCCGGTTATCTTTGCGGTTGCTTTGTTGGGATCTAGCTGGGCTTGGGGCGCGCGCCGCATCGCCGAACCCACGACCGTCTATTCCCAATATGTCACCTTGATGGATGTTGGCGTCCCTCAAAGGGACAAATGGGCAGGCGGAAACGGCGAACGGGTGCTGCGCAGATACCTGGAAATGCTGGAAGCTCCCGGACAGGATCCCAGCGACATCGTTATCTGGCCTGAGGGCGCGATCCCAGCTTATCTCCTGCAATCGGTCAATGCTCTGGACGCCGTCAGCGCATTTGTCGGAGACCGCAAGCTGATTGTCGGAACGTCTCGGCGTCAACCGATACGCAATGACGAAGCCGGGCTCGATATTACCGGCGCGCCGGCGCGTCCGGACGAGATACATTATTTCAATTCGCTTGCCGTGGTGGATCGATCGAGCGCCCGATCCGGGCCGATTGCGCTTTATGATAAGCACCGCCTTGTTCCGTTCGGCGAACTGCCAGCGGTTGAGATTATCCCGCTCGGTCGATTGATCGAAGGCATATTGCCAGGCGCGCTGCAGCAAATGGTGACCCAGGGTTTTAATGCTGGGCCGGGACCTGCGGTGGTCTATGCCGATGGCATTCCGCCTTTCAATGCCTTGATTTGTTATGAGGGACTTTATCCGAGCATTCCTCGCCACAAGATCGCGAGGCCCCGTGCTGAATGGATGGTGATTATCTCAAATGATGCCTGGTTTGGGGTCGGGATGGGGCCAGCGCAACATTATGCTCAACATCGCTACCGGGCGATTGAGTCCGGTTTGCCCATCGCGCGTGTCGCGTCTTTAGGGGATACGGCGATGGTTGATGGGCTTGGCCGCGAAATGGCTCATGGTGAACCAATCTCTGGAGATCCAATTGGCTGGAGATCGTCCGTTGTCAGAACACAATTGCCAGCGGCGCGCGCTGAAACTCTTTATTTCCGGCACGGAGACCTGTTATTCGGCTTGTCGCTCGCGCTATTTTCTGTTCTGGCCTTTCTTGCCTGGCGGCGCTAATCTCTTCTAATTAGGATTGTATGGGTGACACTTAATGTCGGAAAGTAAACTTCCTAGCGGTATTGATCGCCATGTTGGACAGCGCGTGAGATGGCGGCGACGGGAATTACATCTGACCCAGGAAAAACTTGGCGAGCTGCTTAACCTGACATTCCAACAGGTTCAGAAGTACGAAAAGGGTGTGAATCGGATTTCGGCCGGGCGGCTGTTCGAGCTGGCTGCGGTGCTCGGTGTGCCAGTGACCTATTTCTATGATGGGGCGTCCCAATTTCTCCCGGGAAGAGCTGAAGGGGTGGCCGAGACAAAACCGAAAGAATCAGAGGTTCCGACGCTGAGCGCAGATGCCCTGGAACTTGTGGCCGCGTTTCAATCTATCAACGATCCCGCCCTGCGGCGATCCTTGCTTGAAATGGTCTGTTCGACAGCACGTGCTCTTGAAGACGAAACATCGGACGAAAGTCAGGACCAGCCCGCTTAGCCCGTGCACATTTGGGCGCTTTGACACACGATCCATCCTCTATGGCGAAACATCCACCCATACGGACATTTGGCCGAATCGGAGGCCGAGCGCTGTCCGGCCGTCAACAGCGGCTGATCGATCAGCGCTTGCCGGAGCTGTCAGTTCCCCTAGGGGACGACAGATCAATCGATCCGAAGACCTTGTTTGACACCGAGGTCAAACAGGTTTGGCTTGAGATCGGGTTTGGCGGCGGCGAGCATCTTACGGGCCAGGCTGAACGCCACCCTGACATTGGGCTCCTCGGCTGCGAACCCTTCATTGAAGGAATGGCGAAGTGCATTGGTCAAATCGAGGATGCAGGACTACAGAATGTCCGCTTGCTTATGGATGATGCAAGACACCTCATCAGGACGCTCGCAGCATCAAGTATCGACAGAATTTTCATCCTGTTTCCGGATCCTTGGCCGAAGAAGCGCCAACAAAAGCGTCGCTTGATCCAGTCTGACGTTCTGGATGAGCTTGCAATGATCGCAAAACCAGGATGTCGGATCCGGTTCGCGACAGATGTCATCTCATATGCCGACGAAGCGCTTGATCGGCTTGTCCATCATGGTGCGTTCACGTGGTTGGCGGAACACCCTGATGATTGGCGGCAGTCTCCGGCCGATCATATTCAGACCCGATACCAAACGAAACAATTGGGCGATTGCGCACCGGTTTGGTACGAATTTGAACGGAATTCAGAGTAAAAGTCAGGCAGCAGGTGACAAGTCGAGTGCCCGAGGCTATATAGAGAACAAGTCGAAGATATTTATCGGCGGCGGTTCCGGGAACGGGGCCGCCGCTTTTCATTCAAGGGCATACCAAAATCGCATGATTGCCATGTCTGAACAGGAGAAACGCGTTCTCGACCTGATCCAATCTCAGGCGAGCGGTCTTGGCATGGAGATTGTCCGCGTGCGCCTGACCGGCGGCAAACGGCCTGCCTTGCAGATCATGACCGAGAAAGCAGGCGGTGCTCCCACGGATGTAGAGGATTGCGCAGCTCTTTCGCGGGCTATGGCAACGGTTCTGGATGCCGCCGATCCAATCCCGGACGCCTATACGCTCGAAGTATCAACGCCCGGCATTGACCGGCCATTGACCAGACCGGGAGATTTTGCCCGCTGGATTGGTCATGCAGCGAAAGTTGAGCTGGTCCGCCCGTTGGACGGACAGCGCCGTTTCAGAGGTATCATTACCGATGAAACCGATGGTAATATCAGGCTTCAACTGGATGATGACTCTGAATTGGAGGCACGGCTTGAAGACTTCTCGAAGGCCTCGTTAATCCTCACGGATGATTTGATCGAAGCCGCCGCAGCACAAGCCGGAATGACCGACACGGATAGTAATGATCAGCAAGGGGACGCTCACACCCCCGCTTCAGGAGAACAGACATGAGCAATATTGGCGTTTCCGCGAACCGGCAGGAAATTCTGCAAATTGCCCGGGCCGTCGCCGAGGAAAAAGGTATCGACAGAGGTATCGTGATCGAAGCCATGCAGGAAGCGATCGAAAAGGCCGCGAAGTCCCGCTACGGACAAGAACATGACATCCGTGCCGTGATCGACATTGATAGCGGTGAGCAAACCCTCTGGCGCGTGCAAACCGTAACGCCCGATGAGGAAATCGAAGACGCCGTTCAGCAAATCCCGCTGTCGGAGGCGGTCAAAATCGATGCTGACCTGGAAGTTGGCGACGAAATCAAAGAAGAGCTTCCGCCCTTTGATTTTGGCCGCGTGGCCGCCCAGTCAGCCAAACAGGTTATTCTGCAGAAGGTTCGAGATGCCGAGCGGGAACGTCAGTACAATGAGTACCATAATCGCGAAGGCGAAATCCTCAACGGGATCGTTAAGCGCGTGGAGTATGGGCACGTCATCGTCGATCTTGGTCGCGCTGAAGGCATCATTCGCCGCAATGATGGCATCCCGCGCGAGAATTTCCAAAATGGCGACCGCGTTCGAGCATACCTTTATAAGGTGTCTCGGGAAGTCAAAGGACCACAGATTTTTCTCTCACGTGCCCATCCGGACTTCATGAAGTCGCTCTTTGCGCAAGAAGTGCCGGAAGTCTATGACGATGTTATCCAGATCAAAGCGTGCTCGCGCGACCCTGGGAGCCGGGCGAAGATCGGTGTGATTTCTAACGATTCCTCGATCGACCCCGTCGGGGCCTGTGTCGGTATGCGGGGTGCCCGCGTTCAGGCCGTGGTTGGCGAGCTCGCTGGTGAGAAAATCGACATTATTCCGTGGTCGGTTGATGATGCGACCTTTATCGTGAACGCTCTGCAGCCTGCTGAGGTCTCCAAAGTGGTCCTCGATGAAGACGAGCAGCGCGTGGAAGTGGTTGTCGCCGATGATCAGTTCCCGCTTGCGATTGGTCGGCGCGGCCAGAATGTTCGCCTCGCTTCTCAGCTCACAGGCTGGCAAATTGACCTGATTACGGAAACTCAGGATTCCGAACGGTATCAGCGCGAATTTGCCGAGCGAACGGCTCTCTTCATGAAAGCGCTTGATGCCGAAGAGACTTTGGCACAATTGCTGGCATCGGAAGGCTTCGAGACTGTCGAGGAAATTGCCTATGTTGCGCCCGAGGACTTTATGCAGATCGAAGGGTTTGACGAGGACATCGCTGCGGAGATCCAGGCGCGGGGTCGCGATTATCTAGAGAAGCTGGCCATCGAGCAGGATGCACGCCGCCGAGAGCTTGGCGTTGAAGACGCTGTGATGGAGCTGGATGGCGTGACGCCCGGCTTTGCGGTCCGCCTTGGCGAGAATGATGTAAAGACCGTTGACGATGTTGCCGGCCTTGTGCCCGACGACATTACTGGCTGGCGGGAACCCGGCCCCGATGGAAAGCCCGTTTTCCAACAGGGTATCCTTCCAAAAGGCGAAATGCGGAAGGACGACGCGCAGATGTTTATCATGAAGGCACGCGTTATTGCCGGCTGGATTGAACAAGACGCTGTCGATGCGCTTCAGCAGGAAATGGCCGCTGAGCAAGTCGCTGAGGAAATGGATCTCACTGAAGAGGAACGCGCCCTACTCGCTTTGGGTGCACTCGGAAGTGAGGATGATTCGGAGGGCGGATCGGATGCCGCACCTCAAGCAGAATGACGACCCCGCGGACATAACCGAGTCCGGCGTGCCCGTTCGCCAATGTGCGGTCATGCGGGAACGTCGGCCTCAAGCCGAAATGGTGCGCTTTGTGCGCGCCCCTGACGGTTCCGTTGCGCCTGATGTGGCGGCGAAGCTGCCTGGTCGTGGCGTGTGGGTAACCGCCTCGCAAGAGGCTATCTCGGAGGCCGTCAAAAAGCAGGTTTTTGCCCGTGGGTTCAGGGCTGACATCAAGGCGGCACCGGAGCTTGGTGATCTCGTAGAGACGCTGTTGATAAAGAGATTGCAGTCCATATTGGGGTTTGCGAAGAAGGCGGGCGCGATTGTTCTCGGCTTCGATCAGGTCAAATCTGCCCTTCAAAAACGACGGCCCGGCGTGATGATTTGTGCATCCGATAGTGCTGAAGACGGACGAAACAAGCTGTATTTCCTGGCGAAAAGCCTATATGGGGACACGGAATTGTCCGGTGCACTGACATCGGATGAATTAGGCATGGCCTTTGGTCGATCCCATGTGGTACATGCGCTCCTGGAAACGGGCGCGTTTTCCAGGAATTGGCAGGCTGATTATATTCGATTAACCGGGTTCAGGTCAGCGCCCGAAAACGAATGGTATTCCGGGACGCGGCAAACTTAGCAGCGGTCGGCAGAGGTGCAGACCGCGGAAATATTTGGTATTTGATAGTCAATGAGTGACACGACAGATAAAGGCAATACTTCAGGCGGTCGCAAACCGCTGACTGTCTCGCGTGGAAATTCCACCGGAACGGTGCGCCAAAGCTTCAGCCATGGCCGCACCAAGCAGGTTGTTGTCGAAAAAAAGAAGCGCCGCATGGTTGGGGGACCCGGTAAGTCCGGGGCTGGCTCCAAATCAGGGAAGGCGGACGCACCGGCGCTGTCCAAAAGCGCAGAACTCGCCAAAAAGCTCGGTATCACGGAAACCGAACTTAGGGCGCGTCAAGCCGCCCTAAAGGCTCGCAACGAGCAGGAAGCCAAGCGTGCGGCCAAGACGAAAGAAGAAGAAGAAGCGAGAAATCGCCTGAAGGAAGAGCAAGAGCGTAAAGTTCAGGCTCAGAAGGAACGCGAAGAAGCCGAAGCCCGGCGTAAGGCAGAAGAAGAAGCCAGAAAAGCAGAAGCCGAAGCGGCAAAGGCGGCCCCTCGTGCGCGCAGCAATGATCGCAAGCAGGCTGCCGGTACACCACGTAATGACCCTCCCCCTCCGCCGTCCTCGCTCGAAGCGCTAGGTGGGCGCGTCAAGAAGGATCGCGAGCAGCGCGATAATTTCAACAAAGGATCCGGCGGATCAAAGCCACGTGGCGAGCCGAAACGCCGCAAGGGCAAACTGACAATTGCAGCGGCCCTGGGTGACGACAGCGAACGGCAACGCTCATTAGCATCGGTGCGTCGTGCGCGTGAGCGTGAACGGGAGCGCCGCGTGAGTGGTGATGCCTCGGATACGGAAAAGGTCTCGCGAGAGATCCAGCTTCCAGAAACCATCACGCTCCAGGAACTCGCTGGGCGCATGAAAGAGCGCGTCGCAGACGTCGTGAAATTCATGATGCAACAAGGTGAGATGATGCGGGCGAACGACATCATCGACGCAGACACTGCTGAGCTTATCGCCGAGGAGTTTGGCCACTCAGTTAAACGTGTCGCCGAGTCTGATGTGGAAATCGGACTGGAAGGCGAAGAGGATGATCCCAAGGATCTGAAAGCGCGCGCACCGATTGTGACCATTATGGGTCATGTCGATCACGGCAAGACATCATTGCTGGATGCGCTTCGCAAAACTGATGTTGTGGCCGGCGAAGCTGGCGGGATCACTCAGCATATCGGTGCCTATCAGGTGCAACTTGAATCCGGAGACCGGATATCTTTCCTGGACACCCCTGGCCACGCAGCCTTCTCGGCCATGCGAGCGCGGGGCGCAAATGTCACTGACATCGTTATCCTCGTGGTCGCCGCAGACGATGGCGTGATGCCCCAGACCCAAGAGGCCATCGCCCATGCGAAAGCCGCCGAGGTTCCGGTGATCGTGGCGGTGAACAAGATCGATAAGCCGGATGCGAACCCTCAGAATGTTTTGACCCAATTGCTGCAATATGATGTGCAAGTCGAAGATATGGGCGGTGAAGTTCAATCCGTGAACGTATCGGCGATCTCAGGTGAAGGGCTCGATAAACTTACAGAGGCAATTACTCTGCAGGCTGAGCTTCTTGAACTCACAGCGAACCCGAAACGCGCCGCCGACGGCGTGGTTGTCGAAAGCCAGCTTGATAAAGGTCGCGGCCCCGTCGCAACCGTCTTGGTCAAACGCGGCACGCTTCAGCGCGGCGATATTGTTGTGGCCGGTGCGCAGTGGGGCAAAGTTCGGGCCCTCGTTAACGAGCGCAACCAGCAGATGAAAGAAGCGGGCCCCTCCCTTCCAGCCGAGGTGCTCGGCCTGGATGGCGCTCCAGACCCTGGAGAAGCATTTGTTGTTGTCGACACCGAAGCAAGGGCTCGCGAGATCACGGAGTATCGCCAGAGACAAAAACGTCAGGCACAAGGCCGCGCAGGTGCCGCAGCCCGCGCATCTCTCGAAACGCTCCTGACACGCCTTAAAGACGGCTCGGTCGAAGCCTCCGAACTTCCTGTTGTCGTCAAAGGCGATGTGCAGGGTTCAGTCGAAGCCATTTCACAGAGCCTCGAAAAGCTATCGACGGAAGAGGTTCGCGCCCACGTCATTCATGGCGCGGTCGGCGGTATCTCTGAAAGCGACGTGCTCCTCGCTCAGTCTTCGCAAGCTCCGATCTTTGCTTTCAATGTCCGCGCAAACAAACAAGCCCGGGACCTTGCAGAAAAAGAAGGCGTGGAGATTCGCTACTATTCGGTCATTTATGACCTGATAGACGATGTGAAGGACACGCTGTCCGGCATGCTCGCACCGGAGAAACGCGAAACATTCCTCGGCTATGCGGAGATACTCGAAGTGTTCAACATTTCGAAAATCGGCAAGGTTGCCGGTTGCCGGATTACCGAAGGTACGGTGAAGCGTGGATGTGGTGTCCGTCTGCTGCGCGACGACACGGTGATACACGAAGGTTTCCTGAAGACGCTGAAACGCTTCAAGGATGAGGTGCCAGAGGTCTCAAACGGACAGGAATGCGGCATGGCCTTTGAAAAATATGAGGATATCCGTGTTGGGGACCGAATTGAGTGTTTCCAAGTCGAAGAAATTGAGCGCCGCCTCGAATAGGCGGTATCGGTACTAAGCCGACACCTTGAAAGGTTTAGAGAACGGAATATTCACTCCTGTTCGCTAGTTCTCAGCGGACATGGGCAGTGAAGTTATAAACTTGGCAAGGGATGGTGCGCGGCTGGATGTCTCCGGCAGTCTGACGCGTAAAGATCTGCAGCGTCTGACCAATATCTCTCGCTCTGGAACGGTTGGGCCAACAACAGTCTACTATGCGGGTGTAACAGCCCCCATCATTTCGGCCGGTGTCTCTATAACAACCCGGTCGGCACTTTCCGAACTCGGCTACGATAGTTACTGGGTGTTTCTGTTGTCAGCCATCGTCGCCGCATTTGCGGGCATAAGTTGGTATCTGATCTTTATGCGGTGGTCTTATCGTCAGACCCATGGGCGCGGCAGCGAGGGCGACGCCATCACGCTCGCAGCGATTACAAAGGACGCCTTGATTATCGAACGCGGCCCCATTCGAACGGAAATCAAATGGACGGCCGTGAACACCATTCGCCGAGGTCGAAAGTTCATCGCGCTGATGATCGACGGCAGTGATACAGTCTTGATCCCCGACCATTGGTTTGGCAAGGACAGAGCCAAGCGCGATGCCTTCCACCAGGCAATTGACGCGCACGTTCAACTCTGAAAGCGCTGGATAATGGCGAAGCGTCACCGCCAAGCAAAAAATCTTGAACCGAGCCAGCGGCAATTGCGGGCCGGCGAACTTGTCCGGCATGCGCTGGTCGACATTCTCGCGCGGGAAGAGTTTCGAGATCCTGCGCTGCAGAGCGTATCGGTCACCATTGGTGAGGTCAGATGTTCACCCGATCTTCGTCATGCAAACGTGTTTTGCAGCCCACTTGGCGATCAAGATGCTGAGCATTCCAGAATTGTCGCGGAGGCCTTGAACAAGGCCGCGGCGTTTCTGCGGGGCCGCCTCGGAAGAGAAATAGAAATGAAGTTCACGCCTCAGCTACATTTTATTGCCGACGAGAGCTATGACGCGGCCATTGCGATGGACCGGTTATTGGCAAGTGACCCGGTGCGTAAGGATATTGGGGACGACTAGCCCCCTTCATTGCTGAGCTCCGACATATTGCTCGGTGAGCGATCTCATCCTAAATGATCCAGGAATGGCTGCACGGGACCTTGACCCCGTTGGAGACGAAACAATGACTGACCCACGCCCCGCCTATGCAGGCGGGATCAATTCTCTTGGATTCAGCAAACCGCCGTCTGAAACGCGCGTCGTGGCTGCCATGTCCGGCGGCGTCGATTCTTCTGTCGTTGCCGCATTACTGGCGGACGAGGGCTATGATGTCGTCGGGATCACTTTGCAATTGTATGATCACGGCGCGGCGATCCAGAAAAAGGGGGCGTGCTGCGCCGGTCAGGACATTCACGATGCGCGCAACGTCGCCGATCAGATCGGCATTCCGCATTACGTCCTGGACTATGAAAGCCGCTTTCGCGAGCAAGTCATGGAGGACTTCGCCGATACCTATTTGGCGGGCGCAACGCCCGTGCCGTGCATTCGCTGCAATCAGTCGGTGAAGTTTGCAGACCTGTTGGCGACGGCGAAGGATTTGGGCGCGGACTGCCTTGCAACCGGCCACTATATCCGGCGCAAAGCGGGACCGGATCGCGTTGAGCTGCATCGTGCCCACGATGCCAGCCGCGACCAGTCTTATTTTCTCTTTGCAACCACCCCTGAGCAGCTCGACTATCTCCGATTTCCACTCGGCGACATGCCGAAAACGGAGGTGCGCCGACTAGCAGATCATTATGATCTGCCCGTCGCGGCAAAACCGGATAGCCAGGATATCTGCTTCGTCCCCGATGGGTCCTATGCGAAGGTCGTTGAATCGATACGTCCGGGCACGGGTCGCGCCGGCGATATTGTTCATCTGGACGGCCGGGTCCTTGGTGAGCATCAAGGCGTGATCAATTACACCATCGGGCAAAGACGGGGCCTTGGAGTGGCAACTGGTGAGCCTTTGTTCGTGGTCAAGATCGATGCGCGTCAGCGCCGTGTCTATGTCGGCCCCAGAGACGCGCTGCTAACAGCAGGTCTTGCAATCGGGGACATCAATTGGCTCGGCGGAGGTGACTTTACAGATGCCGCTCGGGGGGAACGCCGGGTTCTCGCCCGTGTGCGATCGACACGCGAGCCCCTGCCGGCTTGCCTGGCCTTGGACGGCGAGGATGTCGTCATTCGATTTGATGGTGCCGAAGAAGGCGTGGCTCCTGGACAAGCCTGCGTGCTGTACGATGTGGAAGTGCCAAGCCGTGTCCTAGGCGGCGGATTTATCACGCGCACGATTAGCGCCTACTCCTCCGTTGCGGCGTAATCTTTTTTGTTGGACGGCGACTGCCTGAGCGGTCGCGAAATCGTGCCGGTGCGGGATTCTGACCGATTTCACTCAAAATCGGCCTCGAATGCACCAATCCGGCACAGCTTTGCCAAAAAACTACAAACGCCTCGCGCCAAGACATGTCGAATTTTCATCAAAACTGATCGATTGCCCTGAGCCTCGCCTTAAGCCGCGTCCTGTAATGTCCACTGCACGAGGGACAGAATACCCTTGCTTATGAGGTGGACAAAATGAGTGAGCAGAATGCTTTCATAATGAGTGTTTCGGGGCCAAATGGGCGTCCCCTGACACTGGAAGACCTTCCCGCACCCGGCACCAAGCGTTGGGTGACTCGCCGCAAGGCAGAAGTCGTCGCGGCTGTTAAGGGTGGGCTTCTTTCCCAAGAAGATGCGTGTGATCGCTACGGGCTGTCGGATGAAGAATTCTCCGGTTGGGTCCGGCTCTACACAAATCACGGCGCCAAAGGCCTTCGCGCGACCCGTTTGCAGCAATATCGCCGCGCCCAGTAACGCCACCGCGACGTTCGGTTAAAGCCGCGTTTACGACGCTGGGCTTAGAACTCTAGGTCATGATCAGACGGATTCTGATCATTACCGGGAGTTCTAAACCGTGATTGCATCAGCAAACAGAAGCGATACGGCCTTCAGCTGGATGACCGGCGCGTTGTTCGTATTGGCAGTTGGTGCTCTTTTTCTTCGCTTTGCGACAAACGATTCCGCCCAATATCAGCACACTCCATCGTCTCCTTATACGGCTCTGGCGGAAACCTTTGTCGGGGCGGGCAATGTGCGCGTCGGCGATACGGGATCGGGCGACATTATTGTTCTTCTGAACACCGATCGCCAGGCTGGGCGGAATGACCCGGCTATCACCCAAGATATAACGGATATGATCGAGGCTATGGCCCCTGGCCGCTCTGTAACGATCAAAGACGCCCCTTTTTCAAGGACGTCTGCCATATCCTCCGAACCCATCTTCATTCTTGAAATATTGGCACTTATTCTGATGTCCGGTATTTCCGGCTGGCTGTTCATCGCCCTTCAGAGACGCCGCCAAATGGTCCCGGCGGACGATCCGGTTCCAGCGAACGATATCGTGCCGCGCCCTTCTGCCCTCGTGACAGCCTTGGCGAAGCCTGCTTCACCCATCGATAAAGCCGCTGATTTTGCTGAGCGCCAACCCGCGCGGACAGCAGATATCATTACGGGGTGGCTGAGTGATGAGGACAAACGCTGATGGGACTGCCAGCAACGGCAAACAAGGCAACCGCTGACGGCATATTGCGGTCAGCGCGACTTTTACGTGCCCTTGGTCCACGCGCTGCTGAGGTGTGGGCCGAATTGCCGCCTCAAGATGCCGAGCGTATCCATCACGTGCTCGAAACCCTGCCCGAGAATGCGGCTGACGAGGCGCACGCCGTAAATGCGTTGCTGGATGAGCTTGAGACCGGCCGTGCCCCCAGCGATGCCGGGTCAATCTGGCGAAAACTGGCAACAGTGTCTCGCGAGCAACTCCTGTCTTTGTTGAAAGATGAACACCCGCAGGTCGTCGCGCTTATCCTCGGCCGGTTAACGCCAACGCAATCTGCTGACATTGTTCGTCATCTTCCGTCTCTTGTGGCCATAGATGTCCTGCAAAGGATGCTGCATATGAATCCTCCGCACGGTGTGGCCATGGCAGCTATCGAACAGGCTTTGGAAGAGCGTCTCGAGCGGTTCGATGACCGGATCGAAATGCGTGAGACCAGTCTGGCGCGCATATTTGATGAATTGGACCCGGAGGCGAGTAAGACGCTCCTGTCCGCCCTCCAAACGGCAGAACCCGCTGCCGGCCGCCGTATTCAAACTTTGATGTTTGGTTTCGAAGAGCTCGTAACGCTGCCGGCTGCGGGTATTCAAACGCTTTTGTCACGGCTCGACCGTAGAACCCTGACCCTGGCCATGGTTGGTGCAGATGATGGCGTTGCGACGGCGCTCTTCCAAAACATGACGAGCAGAGCGAGAGATGTCCTGAAAGAGGAGATCGCCGCTCTTGGTGAGATCCATGCGGCAGCAGCCGATGCCGCACGTGCAGATATGACCCGGCTTGCACGCACTTTGATTGCCAGCGGCGATATCCTCCCCTCCGCATCAGGAACGGAGGATCTCGTAGAATGACCGGACGCAGCATCCAATCCCTCAGAGCGTTTCCATTTTCTCCTGAATTCGAGCCGCCAGGCACTGCGATTCCGCGTCCCGAGGCTCGCGGTGAGATGGTCTCGCTGCCGGTCGACGAACTGTCCGTTCTGCTAGAGCATGCGCGACAAGAGACGGCTCAACTTGTTCACAAAGACTGCGACAAAACTCTGGAAAGACTACAAGAGACCACAATCGGCTTGCAGAAAGCTCTGCAATATATGCTTGAGCTTGCGGACCATCTCGACCGGGTAAAAATGGAAACCGATGATCGCAGCCGTGCCAGAGCTCTGATGGCCTCCGCTTGTCAGACGATTATCGACGGGCAAGGCGATTTGTTTGCATCCTTGCCCGCATCGACGGATCGTTAACACTTTGTTGCCAATCCTAGGCTGATGAGCGTGCCAGAAAACCCTGCCCTTGCTAAAAGACTGATGGACGTACCTGTTCAGGTCGACGTGGTCCTCGGAGAGGCACGAATGGCGATTGAAGACCTTCAATCCATGGCCTCGGGAGATATTGTTGCCCTGGAACGCCGCGCGAACGAGCCGGTCGACATTTACGTTTCGGACCGGCTTATGGCGCGCGGCAAACTGGTCATCGCGAACGGCGAACTCGGCGTGACGCTAACTGAAATTATTGACGCACCCGCGACAATCTAGGTTCGCTACCAAACCTGAATGCGGTGATCGGGCGAGAGCCATAATGGATCATCTTCCGTGATGTCGAAGGCGGCGTACCAACCGTCGACATGGGGCAGTATTCCGTTGACGCGTACCGATGGAGGGCTGTGCGGGTCGGAATAGGCAAAGTCGATGTTCACCGTCGGAAGGCGTTTTGCGCGGCGCTTCTGCGCATAGCTGATAAAGAATGCCTGGGCGTCATCCTTGGACAGCGTATCGGTTCCACCGGCCGCCCTGGCGAGTTCCAGCGCCCGAAATGCTATTTCCACACCCGCCAAATCGCTCAGGTTTTCTCCAAGCGTCAGGTCTGTATTCAGCGGAATGCCAGGGACGGCGTCAAACCGAGATAAGTGGTCTGAAAGTCTGGCCCCTTTGGCATCGAAGCGTGCTTTGTCGTCCTCGTCCCACCAATTCGAGATCTTTCCGCTCGGACCTCGCTTGGCCCCTTGGTCATCAAAAGCATGGCCGAGTTCATGGCCAATCGTCGTGCCCACCGCACCAAAGTTCACCGCCATGCTGGCCGATGGATTGTAATATGGCGGCTGAAGATATGCGGCCGGAATAACAATCGCGTTCAAGGTCGGCAGATAATAGGCCCCAACGCTTATGGGTGAGAAGAATATGTCGCTTATGCGTGTCTCGGAGTTCGCCGCCGCCTCGATTGGATCTTCCGCCGGCATTTGAAGCCTCGACAATGCCGACCGGTGCCGCAGCTGCTGACGCGAATAAGCGTTGTAAAATGGACTTCCGCGTACTGGAACAAATTGCTCGAAATTGTTCCAGCCAGGCGGTTCGCCGACGACCACCTGGATGGCATCGAGCTTCTCAATCGCTCTTTGACGCGTATCATCGCTGAGCCAATTGGCATTTTCGATCCGCTCCCGATAGGCCAACAATGTCCAGTCGACGATTTTCTCGACCTCGTGGACGACGCTGTCGCTCAAATACCGCTCGACATAGGCTTGCCCCACCGGATCGGGCAGCAAATCAGTTGCTACCCGCCGGGCGCGCTGGCGTCTTGTCGGCAAGGCAGGCTCAACGCCGAGGCGGGCTGAGTCAAACCGATGGACAATGCGCGCCGTTAGTTCATCAAGATAGGGGCCATAGGTCAGGCTAAACCGCAGGGTCAGATAATCCCGCCAGACGTCGACAGGTGTCGCGTTAAATGCGGCGATGAGACCCGGCAGCTCCTCTGAAACCCGAACCTGAATGATCGTATCTTCCGTGACACCTCTCGCCGCCAGAAAACGTCGCCAGGGGAAACCCGGATAGGCGGTGCCGAGATCATCTACCCCAAATACCTGTTCTGCACTGACGGGCTGTCGCCGGGATACCGCGTCGGGATAGAGGGCGGCCAATCGGCGTTCAAGATCGAGAACCGCGGCCACGCGTTCGGCGGTGTCAGAGCTCCAATCGACACGTTGGAGCAAGCGCTTTAGCTGGGCCTGCGCTCTCTCAACTTGGTCGAGCGCCATGGGATCTGAGCGGAGATAGAGCGAGCGTGACTGTAGCAGCAGGTCGGCGGGTTCGATCGAGGCGACGTAGCCCTGCCCTTCTATTGGGTCCAATCTCAGCGTGATGCTGATCAGTCCGCCGGCATCGAGATTGTAACTGCCGAGTAGGGATGCGACATGGTCGTGGGTCTCAGCGCCCTCGATCAGCGACAGGAACGGCCCGACTGGCCTTAAGCCAACTTGTCGCCTGCTATTGTGATCAATGTGATTGCGGAAGATCGCAAGGAACTTCGCCTCATTGCTATCGGACGGCCACCGCGAGCGCCGGATCCTGCGAACGATCTCTTCTGCGCGTTCATCGGTCCGGCTCTTTGCCGTTTCGAGTGCACCGGCCTGCCATTTGCCTTTCTCAATAGACGTGGTGTCGTACCATGTCCCGTTCGCATGTCTGAAGAAATCGACACCGGGAGGTGTGTCGTGGTCCATGCCGGCCCAATCGATCCCGTGCAGGGCGCTTGCTTTTTGCGGTGCATCCAGCTGACGCGATGATCCGTCAAAGGACTCATCTGCGGCCGAGTTTGCCATCGCCATGACAAGCATGGCCGAGATCAGCCCTGCAAGTCGAGAAGTCATGTCTCAGCTCTATCCTCAAAATGGTCTCAACTTATATAAGTTGAGTGCATCTTGATCTCCAGGACAAATCAACTCTCTCTCACAGCAACTGAACTCTTTAGTGTGTGTATTTACGAATTGGTGTGGCCGTTAACCTTTCCTAAAGTGTGGTCTCTTAACGTTTGAATGGTTAACAGCTCGCCTTAAAGGAAACGGTTAGGAGAGGAACATGCGCGTCCTTCTGATTGAAGACGATACCGCCGTAGCACGCAGCATAGAACTTATGCTCAAGGCGGCAGGTTTCAATATTTACACGACAGACCTCGGAGAAGAGGGCGTCGATCTGGGGAAAGTCTACGAGTACGACATCATCATCCTCGACCTCTCATTGCCAGATATCTCAGGCTATGACGTCCTGAAACAGCTTCGAATGGCCCGGATCAACACGCCTGTTTTGATCCTTTCCGGGAACCCGGATATCGAAGCGAAGGTTAAGACGCTGGGCTACGGCGCTGACGACTATCTCACCAAACCCTTTAACAAGGACGAGCTGATCGCCCGTATTACGGCAATTGTTCGGCGCTCCAAAGGGCATGCGGAAAGCGTCATCCGCACGGGCGATATCCTTGTTAATCTTGATGCCAAAACAGTGGAAGTTGACAATGACCGCGTCCACCTGACCGGCAAGGAATATCAGATGTTTGAGCTTCTTTCCTTGCGAAAGGGCACGACGCTGACAAAAGAAATGTTCCTCAACCACCTCTATGGCGGCATGGACGAGCCTGAACTCAAGATCATCGATGTCTTCATCTGCAAACTGCGCAAAAAGCTCGCGCAGGCGACAGGTGGTGAACACCATATCGAAACGGTATGGGGCCGTGGATACGTACTACGCGATCCTAAGCCGAAGAAGGAAGCGCAAGCCGCATAGGTCGCGCTTCAATATTTTCAGAACAATAGGAATGGGCGCGATATTGGTTCGCGCCTTTTCTGCTTCTTGTTGGGACAGGGCTTGGTTCGTCAGGCTGCTTGGATCAGCTTGAACTCTTAGTCGATCGCTGTCTCAGACACGGAGTCGTCGGCTGGAGCGACAACATCTTCTTTTGCTTCTGACTCCGCTGCTGCTCGTCCCCGCGACAGTGTCTTCATAACGCCGTCGTCTTGATCTACGGCTTCGGCCGCTGGCTCGGCGTCTACAGGCTTCTTCCGTGGGCGGCGCGTGCGAGGTTTAGGCGGATCTGCCGGCGCCTCCTCAGCTTTTGCGTCTGACGTCTCTTCAGCGGCCTCTGTATCAGCCGACGTTTCCGCGTTGACCTCAGCAGTGGACTGATCATCGCGCTTCCGACGACGGCCCCGACCGCGGGTTTGACGTCCATCGCCGCCATCCTCGGCCGCGGTTTCTGTGCTTGCTGTATTCGTGTCAGCTGCTGGCCCATCTGCGGCTGCATCCGCCGCAGCACCTTCTTCGGCCGCACCTTGTTGACGCTGATCATCGCGCGGCTTGTCTTTCGGCTGCATGCCGGCCAAGACGCGGGAGTAATGCTCTGCATGCTGCAGATAGTTCTCTGCGCTGACCCTGTCGCCGGACGACTGGGCATCCCGCGCATATTGCTGGTACTTATCGAGAATTTGTTGCGCCGACCCACGGATTTTCACGTCGGGGCCGTTGCTCTCGAAATGACGGTTGGGATTGTTGTTATTTCCGCCGCCCGATCGGCGACCGCGTCCGCGTTGGCGCTTCATGATTTCTGATATCCCTGTTCTCGCACCCTATGGGCAAATGTCACCTAAATGATGACCAGCAATAACCATGTCCTCTGCACTTATATGGGCAGATACATCTCAACGAAGGTGTTGCATGTTCGGCGGGGCCAATGATTTCCGAGGCCGCAGACACCGACTGCTGGTTGCTGTCTACCGCGGACTGTCGGCTTCGCCAAGGCCTAATTCTATGATTTTGCAGATGGTGATCGCGCCGACAGAACTCTGTCATGGCCGGAGAGATCCCGTCGAACAGTTATCTCAAAAAAACCTGCTCGTTCCAGAAGCGAGGCAACCCCCTTTGCTTGATCATAGCCAATCTCCAGCACAATCGGCGTTCCAGGGCGAAGATGCGTTCGCGCCAAAGATATGATCTCGCGATAGGCCGCAAGGCCATCCTTGCCACCGTCCAGGGCTTCCGTCGGATCATGATCGCGGACTTCCGGATCCAGTCCCCCTAGGTCTTCAGATCGAATATAGGGGGGGTTTGAAATCACCAGATCCGCATGGGCCCAGCTTCGCCAGGTCGACCAGGGATTGAACACTAGCTCCACCCTATCCTGTAGACCAAGGCGCTGGAAGTTCTCGTCTGCAAGCGCTGCCGCGGCCCTACTCTGCTCCACGGCAAGGCCCCGCACATCGCAGCGTTCGCTCAAAATAGCCGCCAGCAGGCATCCAGACCCTGTGCCGAGATCGGCGACATGAATCCCTTCGCCCTGGGGCAGCAGATCAAGTGCCTGCTCAACAGCAATTTCAGATTCCGGGCGCGGGACCAATGCGCGGGAGTCACACTTCATACTCAGTCCATAGAATTGCCGGTAGCCGACAATATGGGCATGGGGCTCCCGCGCGACGCGGCGCTTTAGAAAGGCGACATAGCGCTCGGCAATTCCGGTCTCCGATACTGGGTCCAGTTCGCGTGTTATCAGGTCAACCGCAGAACAGTCGGCAGCAAGCGCTAGAAGCAATCGAGCCTCCCGAGCGGGCTGTTCGATACCGGCTCCCTTAAGAAGGCCGACGCCTTGTCGCATCAGGTCGCGATAGGTGTCTGTCGTCATCGGGTTTGACGGCCTCAGCCTTCCTCCATCGCCGCCAAGCGACGGGCTTGATCTTCGGCGATGAGCGCCACGACCACATCGTCCAGCTTGTCGCCAGCAATGATCTTATCGAGGGCGTGGAGCGTGAGATTGATACGATGATCCGTCACCCGGTTTTCTGGATAATTGTATGTTCGCACTTTCTGCGACCGGTCGCCGGAGCCAACTTGTGATTTACGCGCTTCTGCTCGGGCTGAATCCGCCTCCTCGCGCTCTTTCTCATACAGGCGCACTTTTAACTGCTGCATCGCCTTGTCCCGGTTCACGTGTTGAGACTTTTCAGAACTGGTAGTGACAATACCGGTGGGAATATGCGTGATCCGCACGGCGGAGTCGGTTTTGTTGACGTGTTGTCCACCAGAGCCTGAGGCTCGATACGTATCAATGCGCAGGTCTTGCTGGCGAACTTCGATCTGAATGTCTGTCGGTGCCGGCAGCACGGCAACTGTTGCTGCAGACGTGTGGATACGCCCACCGCTCTCCGTCTCTGGTACGCGTTGCACACGGTGCACGCCGCTTTCCCATTTCAAACGACCGAACGCGCCCTCTCCTTCGACATTGGCGATGATCTCCTTATAGCCCCCAACATCCCCCTCAGTGACGGAGACCAGATCAACCTTCCACCCCTGAAGCTGAGCATAGCGCTGGTACATGCGATAAAGATCACCGGCAAAGAGCGCGGCTTCGTCACCGCCCGTGCCTGCACGGACCTCAAGAACAATGTTTGCAGCATCATCCTGATCCTTGGGCAGAAGCAGCAGCTGCACTTCTTCTTCCAAACTGGGCAAGCGCGCCCGCAGATCGTCTAGTTCTTCGCGCGCGAGCTCTGCCATTTCAACATCGTCACCGGCGACGAGGGCTTCAGCCTCGACGAGACCCGCCCTTGCATCGGCCAGCTCCCTGGCCTTGTCGGCCACGGATTTGAGCTCGGCATGCTCTTTGGACAATGCGACGATCTCGTCGGTATCCGTCGCCACACCCATGCGCGCCTCGATTTCTTCGAAGCGATCTATCACCTGGGTCAGTCGAGTTTCGGATACTGTTGCCATGGCTGGGCGTTTAAACCGGTTTTGCTAGGAGAGAAACACCCTCATGACTTCTAAGACGGTCATCACCATGAGGACGATCGAGCTCGTCAGGAAGAGGGCGAAGCGAACCATGACGCGATTAAACGTCGCCTGCACAAGAGAATGGACAACGCGCAGACCTACATATCCCCAGGCCAACATATTCAAGAGGCTGCTCTGGCCACCGGTGGCCGCTGCAAACAACATCAACGCATAAAAGACCGTTGGTTGCTCCATCAAGTGGTTATAGTTTTCGGCCGGCGAGTTTGAGCCTTTTGGCAATTTTGCCTTCCAGTCGCCTTTGGTGTCTGCAGCCTCCTGAGGGTCAATTCCAGCTTTCTGCATGGCCGGGATGCGCGTGGCGTACAACCAAAGCAGCATCACCATGCTCCAGGCGATCAGGGCAAGAACTGGGCTCAAAAATTCTGTAATCGTCATAAGGCGATACTCCCTCTTTTATCGTGGAGATCCGCTTATAGCGCTTTGTCAGAAATTGCTAATCGCCGAGAACGTTCACAGACGGCAGACGGTGATAGGCAAACAAACCAAGTATGAAGCCTGGAAGCTCCAGCAGGGCAATCACCGCTACCTGCAACAGCAGCAAACCCCGAAGTACGCTGGTCGCCATCCAGTCCTGGGGCAAAGCTGTCAATGTCCCCCAAACGCAGGCCGCTGTCGCTGCAAACCCGCCAAGCGCCATCAGCAAGAATTGCGCTTTGGAGTTCTCGTTCTTGTCGAACCCGAACAGATAGACACTGGCCAATCGCTCCGGCACGCGGAATTTGGCACCGGCCATGGTTCCGACAATCAGGTGCCCCCATTCATGCAGGAGCCAGGCGCACACGCCAGCCGACAGGCCCAGACCCGCACCCGCCATTTCGGCACTTATTCCGTCGCCCGCGCTTAGTTGGCCCGCAAACAGCCACGCTATGATCGTCACGGCCACAATAACGGCATCGCGTGCCGCAAATTGACTGAACGCTCGCATTACTCGCCTCTCAAAGCGGCGCGATTAACGCTCCGCCGTGTTAATTCCCTCTTGTGATGTAAAGCTTGCGTCCAAAAAGGCTAGGAAAGCATCAATATCAGCGCGGACAATGCCGTGGCCGCCTGGTCGAATATGGAAGGCGATATCAGCCGAAGGGTCAAAATCCTTCAGGCCAGGCTGCGTCAATCCTGAGCGGTCAAAGGTTCGCCAAGCTGGGCTTGCCCCCTGCGCTGCTCGAAATGCGCCATTGGGGTCGGACCAAACATCTCGGCGACCATTCCCCAACAGAACCCTGCGGGGGGCGTTGAGCGCGATCAGCATGTGTTGGTCGATGGGGATAGCCTCCTCATTATCGGCATAGGTCGCATAGGTCGGATCAAACCAATGGGGATAATTCTTCGTGATCTGTTTTATTGTCTCTCCTGGCTTTTGACGGTTCAGCGACGCGCCGCCTGTTCCAGATTGATGAGAGATCACCAGCTCGATCCGGTCGTCCCAAGCGCCTGCGATCAAGGCAGATTTGCCATGGCGCGAATGGCCGAACACCGCTGTGCGAGCAGGATCGATACGCGGATCGGCGTCAAGAATATCGATGGCAGCAAAGTATCCTGCGGCCCAAGCCGCAACAGCTCCCGTGGGCTGACGACCATCACTGCCTGCAGGGAAGCGTTCCAGTGTTGCACGGCCCGCCTCTGCCCTGTCAGGTACGATTTCCGCCGCATAGAAATTTGCGAAGGCGTAGCCACGATCGAGATAGTCATCCAGCGGCGCTTTCTGGATGTAGGACCCGAATATAAATGTCACGAGTCCCATTCCAAAGCCGCCCGGCCCTTCGCCCGTCTCAGGTGGGTTCTCAATGGATGGACCAGGAACAAGGTCATATTGCCGGAAAACTTGCGGATTGCTGCTAAATGTCTGGCCGATAATCAAGGGAACAGGCCCCTTGCTGAGCTTGGGAAACATCACTGCCAAATGAAACCTGATCGCCGTGTCGCCGCGTCCAATTTCAACAACGTATTCCTCAAGTGTTGCACGATCACCCATGAAGCGATCGTCGATCACTTTTTGTGACACGACATTGCTTTCAATACCGAGAGGGACAGGTCCAAACACGTGTTCTTCCAAGGCAAGCCGCAGTTCTGGGGCTTGGCCAAGCACCCACTCATCCTGGGACCCGACATTAATGGCCGGTTGGGCCATCGGTTTGTTGTCCACTTCGAGGCTCGCATAATTCAGCCCCAGCATTGTGCAACTCGTCGCGACAGCGGCCAGGACACCTAAAAGTGGAACAAGAATAATTGTTCTTAGAATCTTCGACATCATGCGTCGCAAATAGCGCGCTTATATCGTTTTGTCTCGCATGTTCACGCAATTGTTGGGCGTCTCACTGCCAAGCAAAGTTGGCCCTGCTTTCATTTTCAGTCGCCAATTTGCAACGACACTAATGACGCTCCTGCTTTGGAAACCTCGATTCAGCCCTATGCGCAATATTCAATTATTTAATCCGTATACGGTCTTTAAACTCTTTGTCGTTTGCAAGCCCAATCTCTGAATCTGGGACGCGGTGATCGCTTTGCGAGCCGTCTCAAAAAAATGTGGTGGAGAGAACACAATCACGCAATCAAATTTGTCTTCAACAAATAGGGGCTTCCATTTCCGTTCACGAACTGTAACGGTTCCTTTTGTTGATTCGAATCCGAGTATGTGTGCACCGAAAATTATCGAGAGGGAGTTTCCCAAATGAGCAAGCGTGACGAGCTAATCGAAAAGTATACGAAGCAGATGACCGAGAAAGTCGGCTTGAAAGTCGACAAGGCATTGCTTGAAGGCGTGACCAAAGCCTGCGGTCCAAGCATCTATAACAAAGACTCTTCGCAAGTTGCAGCGTCTGATGACAAAGAACTGGATCGCATCAAGAAGAACTTCTTGATCAAAAAGCTTGGCTTGAAAGATACACCGAAGCTGGACGAAGGCATTCAGGAAGTGATTGCAACTTATGGAAAGTCCACACGGCCGAAGTACCGCGCTGTGTTCTACTATTTGCTTGCAAAGCAATTCCGCAAAGCATCAGCTTTCAAATAAGCTTCTGTACGGATTAAATGAAAAAGGCCGGGCATCATATGCTCGGCTTTTTTATTGCTACCAGATCCTGACCCGATCCTCGGGCGACAAATACAGATCGTCGCCCGGCTGGACGTCGAAAGCATCGTACCATTCATCCATATTGCGGACGATGCCATTGACCCGAAGCGCCATCGGGGCGTGGACTTGAGATAAGATCCGCTTTCGAAGACCCTGCTCTGTTCGTTTGTATCGCCGGGCTTGGGCGCGCCCCAGGAAGAAGCGCTGCGGGCCCGTAAAGCCTTCCAATATCTCCGGCTCTTCGCCATCGAGGGACAAGAGATATGCGTGATATGCCATTGTTACGCCGGCAAGATCACCGATGTTCTCTCCCAATGTCTGCCGGCCATTTACGTTCAAGCCAGGCAATGGCTCATACTGGTTGAATTGAGCGACCAGCCGGTCCCCCAAAGCATCGAACGCCGCACGGTCTTCGTCTGTCCACCAATTCTCAAGCCGACCATCCGCGCCATATCGCGACCCCTGATCATCAAAGCCGTGGCCAATCTCATGACCAATTACAGTTCCGATCGCACCATAATTCAATGCGGGATCTGCAAGGGGATCGAACATGGGTGACTGTATGTACCCTGCGGGAATGAACGCCTCATTGCGGGTTCGGCTATAGGACGCATTCACCGTTTGCGGGTTTCGTGTCCACTCCCCCTGTTCCACGGGCCGGCCCAGCTTCTGCCGATTGAATGCCCGATCGGCGGCGCGCAAGCGACGCACATTGCCGAAGAGGTCATAAGCGCTGATGTCTACGTTCTCATAATCACGCCAAACTTCCGGATATCCAATCTGCCCGGACATTGCATTGAGTTTCGCAAGTGCAGCTTGCTTGGTCTCGTCCGTCATCCAGGTGAGGTTTGAGATACGGTTCCTATAGGCCGCCTTCACATTCTCGAATATCTCCGTCATCTGACGTTTAGAGTCTTCAGCGAAGTATCGCTCAACATACAGCTTGCCGATTTCCTGACCGAGACGATTGTCGACAAAACTGATGGCGCGCCATTGCCGCGCTCTCGGAATGGTCTGGCCGTGCAGCGTGCGCCGAAAGAACCCGAAACTTGGATCAGCGAATTTTCGCGGCATGTAGACCGCATTGGCTGCCACATAGTGGAACAGGAGATAATCTCGCCATTGGCTGACCGGTGTGCTCTCGAACAGTCTCGCCAATTCCGGGAATGCTGTTTTTTCGCGAACGAGAATGTGTGGTGCATCCGACAGGCCGTCTTCGTCCAGAAGCACCGCCCAGGGAAAGTCTGGTGCAAACGCGACCAGCTCGCGTTTTGACATCGGATTAAAGGTCAGTTCCGCGTTGCGACGGTCAGCCCGTGTCCAATGCTGTTCAGCAATTGCCCGCTCAAGCGCGACGACGGCCTCAGCGCGCACTCGGGCGTTCTGTTCTCCCAGAAGCGTCAGGATCGTCTCTATATGGCCGGTATAGTCTGACCGAATGGATTCAAGGCGTCGGCTCTGCAGAAGATAATAGGTGCGGTCTGGCAATCCCAGTCGTCCATGGCCAATGCGAAGAACATGTTCCGTCGGGTTTTTTGGATCGATCCCGACGCCCGCCTCGAACAGGCTTGCGATACCCAATTCAGGGTCCGCCATGGCGCGCGCAACATCCTCATGGGATTGAACTCGGCGCAAACGATCAAGATGTTCTTCAAAGGGGGTAAGCGCAGCAATCTCGATCCGTGCCTCGTCCATAAAGCTCTTATAGAGATCTCTTATGCGCTGCTCTGGTGTGCCCCGTGCTGCGAAAGACGCATCGATATCTGTAATGATCTCAGCAAGCCGGTCCCGCGTGCGATTTCGCATATCGACGGAAAAGCCTGTCCCAGAACTATCGCTCGGGATCGTCGCCGAAGCGAGCCAGCCGCCATTTGCGAAGATAAAGAAATCGTCACCGGGGCGGGTCCGCTTATCGAAGGCATCGAGAGGATATCCCCAGGGCTCGATCAGCGGACCTTCTGGCGCAACATACGTCACCTCGGTTGTCTCAACTGGTTGTGGTCTCTCAGTTGTCTCCCCCCGTCCGCAACTTGCCAGAAGGATGACAACCGTACAGAGCAGGAGACTACTTGAAGACTTACGCACACCTAAACCCTGCTGCAACCGCGAGATTGTGGCTGACCAAACGCGTGTTGTCTAAGGTTCCTTCAGAGTATCGGCAAGAGTATTGCCGTTCATGACCAGCTAAAAGCCCTGCAGCGTTGCGTAACGATCCCTATGGAAACTCTCGCCGCCATAAAGCGTTTCCGCCACACGCGCCCGCTTGAGGAATAGGCCCGCATCATGCTCGTCGGTCATGCCGATGCCGCCATGCATTTGCACAGTCTCGTTCGACACAAGATGCAATGTCTCCCCAGCCCGCGCTTTGGCAAGACTGGCAAGCGCCGGCACGTTATTGCGGCCGGTATCGACAGCAGACAAGGCACCGGCCACGGCAGACCGGGTCAGCTCGAGTTCCGTGAACATCAACGCAGCGCGGTGTTGCAGGGCCTGGAAGGATCCAATCAGCTGACCAAACTGTTTCCGAGTCTGGAGATATTCGAGCGTCATCTCGAAGGCTGCACTGGCTGAGCCCAGCATTTCAGCGGCCAAGCCAATTCGCGCCCGATCCAGCACGGGCGAGAGAATGTCCCAGCCCTTGCCCGCCTCGCCGAGATTCGCAACAGCGTTCGCATTCTCAAAAGACAAATGTGCTGCGCCATGGGCGTCCAACGTGTTCAGCGTCTGTACACTCACCCCGTCTGCATCCCGGGGCACGAGGCAGAGGGTCAGCCCTTCTTCGTCGCCTGGCTTTCCGGCACTGCGGCCAACAACAATGAACATGTCGGCATGTTGGGCATCGGGCACATAGCGCTTCGAGCCAGAGATCACCGTCTCACCGCCATCGGTCTTTGCTTCGGTGGCAATATTTGTGGGCGCATGATGGGTGCCCTCTTCCAGGGCGAGTGCGAACGTCGCCTCACCCATGGCGATCTTGGGCAGCCATTCCCCCGCAAGGTCAGCATCGCCCGAGAGCTGTATGGCGGACGCTGCAATCAGTGCGGTTTGCAGAAGCGGGGTGACTGCAAGGGTGCGGCCTTGAGCTTCAAGAATCTGTCCGAGCCCCACCAGGCCGAAATGCTCTCCGCCTGGCTCATCGGGGATGATCACACCGAAGAAGCCGAGCTCGGCAAGCTTCTTGCGCGTCTCGGGATCGACACCGTTCGCGCCGGCATCGCGCAGAGCGCGGAGGTGTGTGGTCGGCAATTCGTCTCGGGCAAAGGCGAGCGCGGTGTCCCGCAGCATTTGCTGGTCTTCTGTAAGTATGAAGGTCATTGGACTACTGATGCTCCCGGAGGCCGAGCACGCGCTTGGCGATCACGTTGAGGTTCACCTCAGACGTTCCGCCCTCAATCGAGTTGCCCTTGGCCCGCAGCATAGCCCGGGTGGCCCCCATAGCACGTTTATCAAAGCCATCGCCCGACCAGCCAAGACCTTCGGTGCCGAGCGCCTCGACCGTCAGCTCTGTTTTTTCCTGGTTCAGCTTTGCCGCACAATATTTCAGGATCGATGTGGTTGCGCCGATATCGTTCCCGGCTTTCGCTTCTTCTGTGCCGCGGCGAACAGTCAGCCCGAACGCCTTGTCGTACATCATATGTTTTGTGATGCGGGCGCGGAGGTCGCCATCGGACAAGGCACCAGAGCCGTCAGTGCCGAGGTGGTATTTGGCGATGTCGTGTAAGCCCATGGCCCCGGAGCCCGCACTGGTCGAGCCAAAGCCGCCAGCAGAAATCGACTGCCGTTCAAACTGCAACAGGCGTTTTGCGATGGTCCAGCCTTTGTTCAACTCGCCAACCATCTGCGCCTTCGGGACTTTCACATCATTGAAGAACGTCTCGCAGAACGGCGATGACCCGGAAATCAGTTTGATGGGGCGCGTCTCTACGCCATCAGTTTCCATATCGAAGACGATGAAGCTGATGCCGTTATGTTTCTCGCTTGTGTCCGTGCGGACGAGGCAGAAGATCCAATCGGCATGGTCGGCATAGGAGGTCCAGACCTTCTGGCCATTGATCAGATAATGATCGCCCTGGTCTTCACACTTGGTCTGAAGGCCTGCCAGGTCCGACCCAGCGCCTGGTTCGGAATAGCCCTGGCACCAGCGGATTTCACCTTTCACGATCTGCGGCAGAAAGCGCTTCTTCTGTTCTTCATTGCCGAACTCGAGAAGCGCCGGGCCAAACATCCAGATCCCGAAGGAGAAGAGCGGCTCGCGCGCTTTGATGCGCTGCATCTCTTCTTTTAGTATCCGCGCCTCGTCTTTTGAGAGCCCGCCACCGCCATATTCGGCTGGCCATTCCGGGGCGGTCCACCCCTTCTCGCCCATTCGGGCGAGCCAGAGCTTTGCGTCCGGATTCTTGTATTCCTGGCCCCGGCCACCCCAAATGACATCGGCATCGCTCGTCATTGGCGTACGCATGGTGTCCGGACAATTCTCTTCGAGCCATGTGCGGGTCTCTGCCCGGAAAGCGTCAAGCTGGGCGGTGTCGCCATAAGCCATGGTGCAATGTCCTCTGAATGCTGGTTACGATCAAAGCCTACTCCCTTGCCGGGACGAGGCCAAGGCATCACGCAAGGGCAGATGACTGCAGACAGACGACGAATGGCTATCCTTCGAGCGGGTAAGCAAACTCCTCTCTGTGGATCTTACCGGCCTCATTGACGTAATATGTTGCAACTTCTCGCATTTGTGTTCGCTCGCCGGTGTTCTTGTCCGTCACATCCATGCTGAAGATCACATTAAAGCGATCATTGCCATGGACGAATGGACCTTCGGCTTGCGAGGAATGCACTTCGTGGTTTGCAAACCACCATTCGTGCTTGCCCTTTATGGCGTCCAGACCAGGTGCCTCGGCACTGTCCTGGCCCGGCATCGGTACCGCTTCGGCAGAGACAGCGTCTGTTGCATAGAACTGATCGAGACACTCGGTGTCCCGTCCCTCATTGCAGAGTTCAACGAGCTGTCCGCCGATCTGCATCAATTCCTGTGGTGTCGCCATATCCAATCCTCCCATGATCTGATTTCGGAACGGCAATGATATCATGGGCGGGCTGAAATTGCAGTCCTTCAAAATCGACTGAAGGGCGATTGTTCGGGCCCGGTTTCGAGGCCGAGCAGATTCACCGCATTGACGAGAAACAAAAAGAACACGAACCCTGCAAATATCAGGACCAAGCGCCAGGATATTGCCCAAGGACGCAGATCCTCCTTGGGCAGACCTGCTCGCCAATTGGCGATGACGCACAGTCCGAGGGACACAACAAGGCCGACAATCGTCGCCGTCCATCCCATCCAAACGGTCCTCCGGCTAATAGTATGCTGCCGGGTCTAGTGATGGTGTGTTCGCCGTCAAGCCATGGGGCGTCTTCGCCCAACTATAGGGCGATCTGAAAAGCTCCATAATGGCCCGAGCAGCGGCAAGCGACAGGAGCGGCCAATAGATCGGTAAGGTCAAAACAAGGACCCAACGATGCTGTCCTCTGCCCGGTGCTGCCAATGCGGCAATAGCGTTGACGATGTAGCCGAGCCCAATCACCGCCAAGCTCATGGCGCTGACCCCCATCCCTGGCAGCGCGAGACTAATGAGGCACCAAAGCAATAAGGGGCCGTGCAGGCAGGCGGAGAGTATAGCGCCGGCCAGTAGCAACTGGATGGACAGATAGCGCCTCAAGCCAAGCTCGGCGGCGACCGCTGCCGGGTGCGTCATTAGGACGGCCCAGGTCTGCATATAGCCCTTGATCCAGCGAGACCGCTGAGCGGTCCAAATGCTCAGTCTTTCGGGAGCCTCTTCAAGTGTCGGTTGGGAGATCGACGAAATCTGCCACCCCAGCCGGGCGAACCGCAGGCCAAGATCGGCGTCTTCGGTCACGTTCCATGCATCCCATCCGCCAACGGCCTTCAACACGTCAACTCGGAAATGATTGCTCGTGCCGCCAAGGGCGATCGGAAGCTTGGCCCTGGCAAGAGCCGGAACGATGAGACCGAAATGAACATCGTATTCCAGCCCCCATTGACCTGCCGTCCAGCTGCAGGCGGCATTGTGGGCCCGCAGCGGAGCCTGCACACAAGCAACGTCGTTTGACGCCTTGTGCTCGAACGCCATAACAGCCGCCTTCAGCTGGGCGGGGTGCGGACGATCCTCTGCATCATAAATGGTTAGATACTGTCCGCGAGCGCGCGACAATCCAACATTCAGGGCTCGCGGCTTGGTGCGCGGCACCCCATCGGGCAGCGCTAGGATTGACCAATAGCCCGGCATATTGGCCTTCCTCAAAGCCTGTCTGGTCGGGTGGTCCGTCTCTTCGGTCAGGAAGATCACGTCCATTTTCTCGATCGGGTAATCAAGGCGTTTGATGGCCTCAACGATGGTCGGCACAGAGGCCGCTTCGTCGAACAATGGGACAAGGACAGTATAGTCGGGCCAGGATCTGAGTGGCGGACAACTTGGTCGCCCCGTGTGCATGCCTGCCTGCCTCAGCCAGGTCGAGAGGATAAGCGCCCCGCGCAATACGATCATTGAGAAGAAAAAAGAGAGCAGGACGCCTGAGACGATACGGATCGTCAGCCCCGGTGCGACGAGTGCCAGAAGACCGATGGCGACAAGGGTGCCCCATATCCACCGGACCCGGCCGTCCAGCCGCCGGCTTGACAGGAGTGGGGCGGACTCTGCGAGACCGTTGGCGGCCCGGTGGGTCTCAACTTCGGAGACCGTTTCGACGCGCGCTATGCCTTGATTTGTCCTGACTGCATCCGCCCCAACCATGGAAGGATGAAAGACATGTAACGCTCAAGCAACAATCAACCAAAACGCGAATCTAATGCGCATTACGATCAGGAATCATCCTCGCTCGACACTGGCACCTTGGACGGCTGAGACGGCTCCGCACCGAGATTCCCGGTCGCCTTGTCGATCACATCATCGGTCAGTGTCTTGGCAAGTCCGGGGTCGCCGGGTGTCGGTCCACGCCTATGGCCACCGCCCCACCAGCCCCCGCCTCTCCACAATCGCATCAAGATCAACAAGATGAGCAGGAGGATCAGGAAGACCAGTATGTATTTCAGGAGTAAGAGCATATCTCCAGCTCCAGGTGACCGCGCTTAGTCTTTGCTGCCCTTCAGGGATGCAAGTTCTGCTTCCAGCGCGTCGATCCTCTCAACAGCTGCTTGCAGCAGGGATTTTAGCACATCAATATCCTCGCGGGTCGCGAGATCCATATCCGCAACGAGGCGCGCTGCCTGGTTCTGAACAAGGGTTTGGGCCTCCTCACCGACGGACCTGGCCGCCCCCATGGCTCCAGTCATCAGACCGGCTAATTCATCGAGCAGTGGATTTTGAGCCGCCATGGCGTTACTCCTTCAAGCAATTGTCGCCTTTCTGTCCTACCAGATGGTATCAAAACGCTTAAGGGAAAAGGCCTTCCTATGATTGCATTTGCCGCGCTCGCTTTTCCCGAGTTCAGTCCGTATGTGTTCACTATTCCGGAATTGAACCTGTTCGGACTGGAAATCGGCCCTCTGCCGCTTCGCTGGTATGCAGTGTCATACATTATCGGGTTGCTCGCAGGGTTTGCCTATGTGAACCGCATTATTCAGACGCCGGCGCTGTATGGCGGTCCACCGCCTGTTACGCGCGAGGATACGGATGATGTCTTCGTGTGGGTTCTTATCGGCATGATCCTGGGTGGCCGCGTTGGATACGTGCTGTTTTATCAACTGCCCTTCGAGCCTGAGCGCATTGCTGCAGATCCTTTGAGCCTCATCCGGGTCTGGGATGGTGGTCTGTCCTTTCATGGCGGCTTCATCGGGGTTTGCCTGGTCATCTTCCTTGTCGCGCGGGCTCGAAAGATCCCGTTGCTTAACTTTGCCGATCTCGGGGCGATGCTTGCTCCGATTCCCGTGTTCGCGGTGCGCGTTCTCGGCAACTTCATGAACGCCGAATTATATGGCCGTCATACGGAGAGTTCGCTCGGTATGGTTTTTCCGGAAGGGTATTCTCGGAACGCCTCCGGACCACCAGCTGCCTGGGATGCGGTTGAAAAGACGTGGGTCTATCTCGGTACGGAAATGCCCCGCCATCCAAGCCAGATCTATGAAGGTGTCTTGGAGGGGCTTATCCCCTTCATGGTTCTGGGCGTCCTGGCCTGGCGGTACAAGATCCTCCAGCGGCCTGGCCTTGCGACCGGAATATTCTTCATCATGTACGGTATTGGCCGGACGATTGCTGAGAATTTCCGCGAACCCGATGCCCATATCGGTTTCTTGCCGGGCGGCATTACGATGGGTATGCTTCTCTCCTTGCCGATCTGGATTGCGGGCGCGCTATTCATCTGGACTGCCCTGCGCACCGAACCCGCAAAGGCAGCATAACAGGCTCAGCCGTTCCCTTTCGGATGAAAAGTCCCTAAGTAGCGCTCCATGAAATTCTGGAAGATGAACGGTGCGGGTAACGCCTTCATGATATTCGATGCGCGGGAGACCCCTTTTGCGCCGAGTGATGAGCAGATCCGCCAGATTGCCTCGGAAACGCATGCCGACCAGGTGATTGCCCTGGAGCGCGCGCCAACGCGTGATGTCTTCATGCGCATCTGGAACGCAGATGGTGGAGAGGTCTCAGCTTGTGGAAACGTCACGCGCTGCGTCGGCGAGCTCATGCTGGCTGAAACTGGCAAAGACGTCGTGACGATCCAGACTGAAGCCGATGTCCTCAAAGCGCGACGGACAGGACACGAGGGCATGATTACTGTGGATATGGGCTCGCCCCTGATGGGGTGGGAAGACATCCCCCTCGCCGAAGCCATGGATGTGCGCGGTGTTGATGTCAAAATCGGTCCGATCGATGACCCTATCCTGTCGCGCCCAGCTGTCGTTTCGATGGGAAACCCCCACGCGGTATTTTTCGTCGACGATGTCGATGCTTACGATGTTCCAGCCGTCGGGCCGCTCGTGGAAGGCCACCCGCTTTTCCCAGAGGGTGTGAATGTGGGCTTCGGCCAAGTGCTTGATCGGGAAACAATTCGCCTCAAAGTCTGGGAGCGCGGCGCAGGCCTCACCCTTGCCTGCGGCACGGGCGCTTGCGCGGCGCTGGTCTGTGCCGCTCGGGCCGGGCTCACCGAACGCAAGGCCAGACTGATGCTGGACGGTGGAGATCTATATGTGCACTGGCGCGAGGAAGATGACCGGGTTCATATGACCGGGCCGGTGGAACTGGAACTGGAAGGCGAAATTTGATCCGTCTTGTCGATATCCGACAAGACAAGCGGATCCGGCCGGACTAGGTTGGCCAGGCAGGCAAGCTATAAGGACGCCGACCAATGATAGCCGTGCGTATCATGTTACTTGCGAGCCTTGGACTGATCTTCTCTGGCTCCGCTTGGTCCCAAATCGATGTGGAGTTTGACGAGGATAACCGCCAACACGTCTCTCTTGTCCTAGGCGGCACCTCCATTCCTTCGGCAGATGAAACGGCGTTCACCATAGGGATCGACTACGAGTATCGCCTTAACCGTTTGATTGGCGTCGGCGCTGTTGTCGAGCATGCGGTCGGCGATATTGATGCGACGACCCTGCTCGCGGTTGCCGACATCCATATCTGGAAAGGGCTCGCTATTCAGGCCGGCCCCGGGGTGGAATTTGCCGATGAGGGGGAGACCACTGAAACGTTCGCCATCGGCCGCATAGGTGCCTTGTACGAAGTTGAGATCGAAGAGCGATTCACCATCGCGCCTCAAGTTCATTACGATATCTCGAGCGGACCGGACGCGGTCGTGTTCGGTTTGGCACTTGGCGTTGCATTTTAGGCTATAAATGCAGCCAAGCTCAGCACTCCCCAATTCAGGTGGATTGTCCTTCCCACCTCTTGCGGCTTAAACTGCCGGCTCTGGGGACAATAAGGGACGCACGCATGAAACATCATATCATATCCGCCGCGGCTGCAGTGGCGCTTGCTGGAGCGGCGACAGCGCAAGATTCCATCTCCATCGAGCCGGGAGAATGGTCATTTGAGAATACAATGTCGGGCGTTGCAGATATGGGAGGAGGTCAGACCTTCGCCATGCCAGCACGGACATTCAACGATATTGAGTGTATCAAGCCGGAAGACGCCGTCCTGACGCCTGAGCGTATGATCCAGGAGATGCAGGAAGATGGCGGCAGTGAGTGCCAGTACTCGGACATTTCAATGTCTGGGCTTACGATGAGCACGACGATCACTTGCCTTCAGGACGGCATACAAATGGTTGGCGACTATAGCTATACAGTATCTGAGGATCGACGCTCAGGATCGGGAAGTTTGGACTTGAACGGCAGTATGGATGGGATGACGATCACGTCGAGTTTCACCATGATTGGCAGCTATGTCGGACCTTGCAGCTAACAGGCTGTCCTCGCTCATCCCCATGCCTGCGGCAGAAGAGCTGGCTCAATTCCGGACAAATAGCTTGCGAACACCTCATCTATAAGGACATAGAACCTTCACGCTTGTTCCAATAAGTCGAGGTATGACATGTCCCTTCCTGCCACTTACCTTCAAATGGTCTCCACCGTTACGGCCGGTGGAGAACTTCGCATGGAGTTGGTCCAAAAAGACATGCCTCAGCCAAAGCCCGGCCAGATTATCGTGCGGGTCGAAGCGACACCTATCAATCCGTCCGATCATGGTGTGATGTTTGGTTGGTCGAATATGGCAGCGGCAGCCTCATCGGGCAGCGGCAAGGACACGGTGCTAACCGCGCCCGTGCCAGACCAAGGCATGCGCGTGATGAAGGCGCGGATCGATCAGGCGCTCCCTGTGGGCAATGAAGGGGCTGGGACGGTCGTCGCGGCGGGCGAAGGCGATTATGCCCAGAGCCTTATCGGCAAGACGGTCGCTGTGATGGGTGGTGGCATGTATGCCCAGTATCGCGCGGTGGATGCGATGATGGCTCTGCCCCTGCAAGACGAGCATACGGCCAAAGATGGCGCGTCCTGCTTCGTGAACCCGCTAACGGCGCTCAGCTTCCTTGAAACCATGCGTATGGAAGGCCACACGGCGATTGTGCACACGGCGGCAGCTTCCAATCTCGGACAGATGCTGGTGCGGATTTGTCAGGCCGACGGCGTCGAGCTTGTGAATATTGTGCGCAAGGCTGAACAGGCCGAGCTCTTGCGCGGCATGGGCGCGAAATATGTGGTCAACTCGAGCGATGAGAGCTTCATGGCGGACCTGACGGACGCCATCCACGCAACCGGCGCGACGCTCGGCTTTGATGCGACGGGTGGCGGTCAGCTGGCGTCGAATATTCTCACCGCCATGGAGGGAGCTGCGGCGCGCACACCGGGCGCATACAGCATCTATGGCTCCGTGGCGCACAAGCAGGTCTATCTCTATGGCGGGCTGGATGTGTCACCGACCGTGCTGACGCGTGGCTATGGCATGGCCTGGGGCGTTGGCGGCTGGTTGTTGCCGAACTTTCTGGCAAAGGCTGGCGATGAGGTCGCCATGCGCCTGCGCACGCGGGTTGCCAATGAGTTGAAGACAACGTTTGCCAGCCACTATACCGATGAGATCTCTCTGTCCGACGCCCTGCAGGCAGAGGTCGTTCAGCGTTACAATGCGAAGACGACAGGCCAGAAATTCCTGATCTGTCCACAGATGGATGTCTAGCTGTCAGTCGAGGCTGTACTCGTCTTTCGATAGCGACGGAAACAGTTTGTGAATCTTCATGATTAGATTGAGGCTGCCGTCAAAGCGAAGCTTACGTTTATAGAACATTTGTGGGCCTGTGATGCGGCCAAAGGCAAGATCGATGTAAGTGTCGGCGGACATCTTCATGGTCGCGTCTGCATCTGCGCTCAGGGTTTCTTCGACCCAGCAGGTCTGATCCTTTATCATGATGGCGAACGCTCCCCCTGCATCGCCGCTCAACTCAAACTGCAGAATAGTATCGAGCCCTTTGGCTGCCTCCTTGTCCAAACGGCGAGGCATGCCATTGATCAGTTGACGCACCAGGTCGTGCGTCGACATTTTCTGCGTCGGCGATGGGCCCATGAGACCAACGTAAACGAGCACCAATTTTGACACAACCGAGTGTCCACGCTTTTATACGGAATGGATGCAATATCGCTCGACGCTGTACGATACGGCTTAACGGTCGTACTTGTGGTCATATTGCCCGTCGTTATTGCATTCTGGATCACGATCCACGGCGCAATCGCCATCTGGAAAACCCGGCCGGCCTGGCAAGCCTATACCGCTGCACTGGTTGTGATTCTGGCTACGCTCGCCGCGATTTTTTCAAATTTCGGTGACGCCATCGGCCGAGATCTTGGAACCGTACCCGGTCTGCTCCTTGTCGGTGCGGGGATTTATTTCAGCAGTTGGCGCATGTCATCTCGCATTCGGTCTCATCTTAGTTTTCGCACTTTTGCCGGCGTGCCCGAGGTGAAAGGCGAAGCCCACGATTTGATCGAGTCAGGCCCGTTTTCGGTTGTGCGGCATCCGCGCTACTTCATGATCCTTGTCGGAACCATCGGATGGGCCCTCGCTGCAAATTACTCAGGCGGATACGCCGTATCCGGACTATTTTTCATCGCGCTCTATCTCATCATGCGGATGGAAGAACGTGAGTTGATTGCCCGCTTTGGCGACACCTATCGCGATTATCAAACACGGGTGCCGATGGTCTTGCCCCGGTTGACCCGGATCGGGCAGCTCTTTGCTTAAAGTCGTTGATAATCCGCACAATGCCGTTTCCTTTACGGTGAACGGTCAGCACGTGGTCACATATCCGAACGCCACGGCGACGCTTGTCGACACGCTTCGCGACACGCTGAAACTGACAGGAACCCATGTGGGATGCCAGACCGCACGTTGCGGTGCCTGCACGATTGAACTCAATGGAGCTACGGTAAAAGCCTGCACTGTTTTGACTCATCAAGCGGATGGGGCTGTCGTGAAGACCATAGAGGGCGTTGCCGACGGTCCGAAGCTCGATAGGGTTCAGGAAGCCTTCCGCACGGCGCATGCGCTGCAATGCGGCTTCTGCACACCCGGTATGGTGATGAGCGTGCGTGAGCTGTTGCGGCGCAATCCAGACCCAAGCGATGATGACATCAGAGAAGGTCTCAAAGGAAACATCTGCCGCTGCACGGGATACCAGAACATCGTCCGGGCTGTGCGCACACTCGCCGTTGAGCAACGCGCTATTCATACAGCAGCGGGCGACGTAACAGGTATCGGCACTGCCACACCGCGACAGGAAGACAAGCGGTTCTTGACCGGCAAAGGGCGTTACTGCGCCGACATCAACCTCGACGGGCAGCTCCATGCAGCCTTCGTAAGATCGGACGACGCCCACGCTACGATAAAGTCCGTAGACGTATCAGCAGCACTGAGAATTCCTGGTGTCGCGGCCGTCTTCACAGGAGCCGATATTCTCGCAGAAGGTCTCGGCGATCTTGGTTGCGGCTGGATGGTTCGCTCCCGCGACGGCTCCCCTATGCGCGGAGGGCGGAGGCCGATCCTTGCCCATGATCGCCTGCGCTATGTCGGTGATGCCTTTGCCATCGTCCTAGCGGAGCGTGCCGATATCGCACGTCAGGCAGCGAAGGCCGTAACAGCTCAACTTGTTCGCCACGCCCACACGGTCGACCCCGAGACAGCTCAGACCTCATCCGCTCTCCACGAGGATGCTGAAACCAATCTTTGTTTTGATTGGCAGTTCGGCGATGAAACCGGTGTGGCGCAGGCCTTCGAAAAGGCCTCCCACACGGTCGAGATGTCGCTGATCAATAATCGCGTCATCCCCAATGCCCTTGAGCCCCGCGCCGCCATTGCGGACTACGACACGACGGCAGATACCGCGACGCTCTACACGACCAGTCAGAACCCTCATATGGCCCGGAAGGTCATCGCAGAGACCGTCGGCTTTATTGGCGAGCATGATTTGCGCGTCATCTCCCCCGACCTTGGCGGTGGGTTTGGGTCCAAGATTTTCATCTATCCGGAAGAGTGCGCTGTCCTCTGGGCGAGCCACAAGATCGGCAGGCCAGTGAAATGGGTTGCGACCCGCAAAGAGAGCTTTCTCTGCGATGCTCACGGACGCGACCACAGAACCACAGCAAGGCTCGCCCTCGACGCCGATCACCGCTTCCTCGGCATGGACGTCCACACCACCGCCAATCTCGGCGCTTATCTTTCAAGCTTCGCCGCCTTCGTGCCAACCTATCTCTATGGCACTATGCTCGCCGGGCCTTACCGAACCCCCGCTGTCTCCTGCAACGTAAAGGGCGTCTTCACCAACACCGCCCCCGTCGATGCCTATCGCGGAGCCGGACGCCCGGAAGCGACCTATCTTCTCGAAACCCTGATCGATACCGCGGCTCGCCAGCTCGACATTGATCCAGTCGAACTTCGCCGCAAGAACCTCATCATGCCCGAAGAGTTCCCCTACCAAACCCCCGTCGCCCTCGAATATGATTCCGGAGACTATCAGGCTCATTTGAACAAAGCGCTGAAGGCCGCGGATTATGATGGGTTCGAGGCACGCAAAACCGAAGCTGCCGCTCGAGGCCACATCAGAGGGATTGGTGTGTCGTGCTATGTGGAGGCCTGCGGCATCGCTCCATCCGCTGTGGCCGGAGCCCTCGGGGCCGATGTCGGCCTCTGGGAATCGGCCCTTCTCCGCTTCACCCCCTCTGGTGCTCTCCAGGTTTTCACCGGTTCCCACAGTCATGGCCAGGGCCACGAGACGACGTTTGCCCAGCTCGTTTCAGAGCAATTCCACCTGCCCCTCGACAGGATCCGGGTCATTCACGGCGACACACACAACTCGCCGGTCGGCATGGGCACCTATGGGTCGCGGTCCCTCGCCGTTGGTGGCTCTGCCATCCTCAAAGCCGCCGAAAAACTTATCGAGAAGGGCAAGCGGATCGCGGCCCACCAGCTTTGGGTTACTATGGACGACATCGAATTCGAGGCCGGCCGGTTTTTCGCGCGGACAAACAATGAAGGGCTTACTCTCGATCAGGTCGTCCACGCCGCTTATGTCCCCCACGACTACCCGGAAGACCTTGAGCCCGGTTTTGAAGCCAGCGCCTTCTACGACCCCATCAACTTCACCTACCCGTCTGGCACCCATGTCTGCGAGGTGGAAATCGACCCCCAGACCGGCACGGTGGAGATCGTCAACTTCGTCGCCGTCGATGATTTCGGAGAGATTGTGAACCCGCTGATTGTAGAGGGCCAAGTCCATGGCGGCGTGGTTCAAGGCATCGGCCAGGCGCTGTTTGAAGAAGCGATCTACAATCCAGAAACGGGTCAGCCCGAAACCACCTCCTATCTCGACTACGCCCTGCCCCGCGCGACGCATCTGATCGACATCGAGGTCGGCTCTACGGTCACCCCCTGCGCGCACAATCCTGTTGGCGCGAAAGGGTGCGGCGAGGCGGGCGCGATTGCGGCACCGCCCGCGATCATGAACGCCATCACGAATGCGGTGGGACAGAGGATAGAGATGCCTGCCACGCCCGAGCGTATATGGCGCGCAATGTGTAAGAAAGATCGCGACGATGGGTGACCCGGACTTCCATGCCCCTCGCACCCTCGATGATGCTGTGCTGCTGCTCGCTGACCTCAAAAATGCGAGCCTGGTCTCCGGCGGGCAATGGGTGGTTCCGCGTATCCGGTCTCAGGACGTCACACCCGACCATATCGTGACCACGCAGCACCTCGAAGAATTGCGGGGTATCAGGAGGGACAGCGATCATATCATCATTGGTGCGGCTGAAACCCATGACGCGATCGCAACGTCATCAATTGCTGACGACGCCATCCCCGCCCTTGCCGCTCTCGCGAGCCGGGTCGGCGATCAACAGGTGCGCAATCGCGGCACCCTTGGCGGGGCGCTCGCCTCCGACGCCGGCCGCACGGATTATGGCCCCGCTCTACTCGCCTTGGACGGCGTACTGACGACGAGCACGCGCGAACTTACGGCCCGTGAATTCCTGACCGATGACCAAACCGCACGGCTGAGCTCAGACGAAATCCTGATCTCTGTCCGGTTTCGCATTGCCAAATCGGCCAGTTATCAGAAGCTCGCTCATCCTGCGGCCAATTTCGCCGAGGCAGGCCTGTTTGTTTCACGATTTGAGAATGGCGAAGTGCGGTTTGTTGTGTCCGGCAAGGATCAATGGCCGATCCGACTGACCGAAGCCGAACGCCTGCTCGCCGCCGGACACACTGATGATATCAGCGCCTATATCAAGACGCGCTTCCACTCGGATCCTTTCTTTGCGTCCCGGCTATCGGCGCTTTTCTCCCGCGTTCATGAATAGAAAGGTGCTGTCTTGCGCCGAATGCTTGCTATTGTCAGCGATGGCCGTATTCAGCCTCTAGTCTTGAATCTACGGGCAAATGCGCGACATGGGAGCCAAATGACAAAACCCGCCCCCACCCTTATTACCCTCGGCTGCCGGCTGAACAGCTACGAGTCCGAAGTGATGCGTGACCATGCCGAAACGGCAGGGCTCGGGGACGCTGTGATCGTCAACACCTGCGCGGTGACGACCGAAGCGGTGCGCACGGCCCGGCAAACGATCCGCCGCGCCGCCAAGGACAATCCGGGTGTACCCATCATCGTTACCGGCTGCGCAGCTCAGATCGATCCGGAGATGTTCGCCGAGATGCCGGACGTCACCCGCGTCATTGGCAATCATGACAAGATGAAAGCCGAGACTTGGGATCCCGACCGTCTCTTGGCGGGGTCAGAAAAAGTCCGCGTGAATGACATCATGTCGGTGAAAGAGACCGCTGCCCACCTGATCGAAGGCCTTGAAGGCCGCGCCCGCGCCTATGTTCAGGTGCAGAATGGCTGTGACCATCGCTGCACGTTTTGCATCATTCCCTATGGCCGCGGGAACTCTCGGTCCGTGCCCGCCGGCGACGTGGTGGCTCAAGTGCAGCGCCTCGTCGATACCGGCCACCATGAAGTCGTCCTCACTGGTGTTGACCTGACAAGCTGGGGCGCTGACCTGCCCGGCACGCCGCCGCTCGGCAATCTTGTGAAACGCATCCTGAAACTCGTGCCGGATTTGCAGCAGCTCCGGCTCTCCTCCATTGATGCGATCGAAATCGATCCGGACCTTGAAGAGGCCATCACAGCCGAGCCCCGCATCGCGCCTTATCTGCACCTGTCGCTTCAGCATGGAGATAATCTCATCCTGAAGCGGATGAAACGCCGTCACTCGCGAGAGGCGGCCATTGCGCTCGCTCAGCGTTTGAAAACAAAGCGTCCGGACATCGCGCTCGGGGCTGATCTGATCGCCGGCTTTCCGACGGAGACCGAGGCGCAGTTTCAGAACACGCTGGCGCTGGTCGAGGAGACGGGGCTCGCCTTTCTCCACGCCTTCCCCTACTCCCCGCGCCCCGGCACACCGGCAGCGCGCATGCCCCAGGTGGAGCGCCACGTGGTGAAAGAGCGTGCCGCTCGCCTCCGCGCGGCCGGAGCTGCGGCCCTTGCGCGCCACCTTGATCGCCATGTCGGCACCGAAGCGCATGCCCTGATCGAGCGCGACCGAGCCGCCCGCCTGGCCGATTTCACCGCCGTCAAGCTGAACGAAGAGATCTCCAATCTTGCTGGCCAAAACATCCGTATGCGACTGACGGGACATGACGGCCAAGTCTTGCATGGGTGTCTCGCATGATCCTGTGGTTCGGCAAAAAGAAGAAAAAGGATGAAGCCCTCGAGGCCGGTAAAGTGATCGAAGCCGAAGAGGCCGCGGCACGCGCTGAGGCCGCTGCTGAACGCGCCGAGGACGCTCAAATCGCGGCCCAGCATGTTGCCGCTGAGGCCGAAGCTGCGGCCTTAAGCGAAGCAGCGGACCGGGCTGAGCGCGACCGTTTGGACGCTGCCGCCGCGGCCCGTGAGGCCGCAGAACAAACCTTGCCAGACCCCTCCGGCAGCGAACCTGACCCCGATCCCACAGCAGAGACCAAAGAACCCGGATTCTTCTCGCGTCTGACCACGGGTCTGAAACGCTCCTCTTCCAAATTGTCCGACGGCATCACAGGCGTCTTCACCAAGAAGAAGCTCGACGATGAAACGCTCGAAGATCTGGAAGACCTTCTCATCACTTCAGATCTCGGTGCAAAGGTCGCAGCCCGCGTGACGGCGAACATCGCGAAAGATCGCTTCGACAAGGAAATCAGCGACCAGGACATCAAAACGGCGCTTGCGAGCGAGATCACCGAAATCATGTCTCCTCGCGAAAAGATCGTCGACTTCGCCGACGGTCCACGCCCACGCATTGTGATGTTCGTCGGCGTCAACGGGTCCGGAAAAACAACGACGATTGGCAAGATCGCGTCTCGGCTGAAAGAACAGGGCGCAAAGGCCATGCTGGTCGCCGGCGACACATTCCGCGCTGCCGCCATTGAGCAACTCTCCGTATGGGGACAACGCGCTGGTATCGAGGTCGTTGCCAACGCGCCTGGTGCAGATGCAGCTGGCCTCGTCTTTGAAGCGGTGGAGCGGGCGAAAGCAGAGAATTATGATCTCGTTCTCATCGATACGGCAGGCCGCCTACAAAACAAAACCGAGCTGATGAGCGAACTCTCAAAGATCGTTCGTGTCACGCAGAAGCTCGACCCCGATGCGCCGCATGATGTGATCCTCGTGCTTGATGCCACAGTTGGGCAAAATGCCCTTTCCCAGGTTGAGGCCTTCCGCCATACGGCGGGGGTCACTGGTCTTGTCATGACCAAGCTTGACGGCACAGCCAAAGGCGGCGTGCTTGTCGCAATCGCCGAAGCGCATGCGCTGCCGATCCACTTTGTCGGCGTCGGTGAAAAGGCCGAAGACCTACAACCCTTCTCAGCAGAGGCCTATGCCAAAGCGCTTGTCGGCCTGGAGGCAATCAACACATGAGCTGGATACGGACAATATCCGTTTCTGCCGCGACTGGCCGTCTCAAGAAACTTTATGATCAACTTAAGGGGCCGGGTGATGTCGTTGACGATGTTATGCTCGCCCATTCGCTGCGCCCGCACGCCCTGGAGGGGCATATCGCACTTTACAAGAATGTGCTTCATCACACCAGCAATGCCCTACCGAAATGGGCCCTGGAAATGATTGGTGTGTCGGTCAGTCTGCTGAACGGCTGCTGCTATTGTCGAGATCATCATTCGGCCGGGCTACGCGGATTAATCGGGGCAGACCAAGCCGCCCCCATCCTGTCTGCTCTCAAAGATGGTGATATTCACGCTGTACCGGTTGACCCGAAATATCATGCCGCCCTTGTTTACGCCGCCAAGCTTACCCGCTCGCCGGGGGATATGGTTGAGGCTGACATAGATGCGCTGCGGGCCGCCGGCTTCGATGATGGTGAGATCCTGGAGATCAATCAGGTCACGGCCTATTTCAATTACGGCAACCGCGCGTCGCTCGGCTTGGGTGCGTCAACCGAAAACGACATTCTCGGTCTATCGCCGGAGACGACAAAGGCTAGTTGATCGCAAACGCGGCCGATACGGCGTCGACGAGATCCAGCATGTCGCCCATCTGCTGAACGGCGAGACGCACTGCTTCGTCTCCCTCCAAGCCGGTATCCTCACTCGTCAAATCAAACCTGTTCGGCCCTTCAATCGCGAACACGAGATGCTCACCCTGGGCCGTTGCGCGAATGTCTTCACCATGGGCAAGTTCGGTCACCCGGGACATCACATTGGGCGTGAAGACAAATCGCGCTTCCACCTGATCATTCGAACGGACGCGAAAACGATCGGCAAACTCCACGGATTCCAGTTTGACATCTTCGAGGCGTTCTGCATCTCCGGCTCTATGCCAGCCGACGTCACGGGATCGGAACTGTGTCGTGCCCTGCAAAGCACGCGGCAGTTTCAGCACAATGAGCAGTGCATGTTCCGCCGGACAGGTTTTTCCCTCGTCGGTGCGCCGTGACTGTCGAACCACTTCAAAGGCATCGAAATGGATACCCGCATGATCGCCGGCAAATCCGTCTTCCAGCCGCGTGAGCCCTGTCTCCCGGGCCTTTTTGGTTGCCTCGTCCGCCGCGCCGATGTGGATGACGGCCACCAATTCAACCAGACCTGATGCGCGGGCAGCATCCACCGCCGCGTTCTGACCACCATACTTCTTGAGGGCTTCGCCCAGTTCGCGAAAGGCGTCTTGGAACAGGCCTTCCTTGCTCTGCTGCTCGATAAGGCCAACGCTGCCGCCGGGCGCTGCGACATATGTCAGACCCAGATGCTGCGCGAGGGGGGAGAACACGGCGTCGCGAAAGGCAAGATCATCGACCATTTTCAAGATGTATCGCTTCACGAATCGCAAGATCGCCGGCTTGCCAACAAACCAGCCGATGACGCCCGCTAAGACGATCCCCAAAAACCCGAATAGCGACGACAGGAAAAACGCCAAAAACACACCGGCGACAGCAACAGCGCAGCCGGGACCATAGGTGGCGTTAATCGGATTGGGGTCCCGAATGCGGGCGACGCCCCCAGCGAGGCGTGGAAGCACCTCTTGCTCGGCAACGGAACGTATCTCGGCAAACCCTGGACGCGCTTCAAGCGCTTCCCAGGATTGCGGCAGAATAGGTGGTTTCGCCATTGGTCTCCCCTTGAGGTCCAAGTGTTATCCGGTTGATCGCGATTGCCCAAGACCGCAAGCCGTCCTACGAAGCGGACACAGCAAAGACAAAGCGCGCATCTATATGTCCCTCCCCGACCAGGCCATCTCTGTTCGTAACCTTGAAAAGATCTATCCTGCCATCGGGAAGGTCGAGGCGAAGCACGCCCTGAAGGGCCTGACCCTCGATATCGCGCGCGGATCGATCTTCGGTCTTCTCGGCCCGAACGGTGCCGGGAAGTCGACCTTCATCAACATCCTCGCCGGCCTTGTGACGAAGACAAGCGGAACCGTCAGCATTTGGGATATGGATGTCGACCGTTATCCCCGCCAGTCGCGCGCCGCCTTGGGTGTGGTGAACCAGGAGATCGTGACCGACCCGTTTTTCACACCGGAAGAGACGCTCGAACTTATGGCGGGGTATTACGGCGTCCCGGACCGGGAGCGCCGCACCGTCGAGATCCTCGAGGCGGTTGGCCTAGGCGACAAGAAGGACGCCTATACCCGTCAGCTATCGGGCGGCATGAAACGGCGTCTCATGGTGGCAAAGGCGCTCGTCCACAATCCACCGGTCCTGATCCTCGACGAGCCGACAGCCGGTGTCGATGTCGAGCTTCGCCGCAGCCTCTGGGAATATGTCGGTGAGCTTCACAAGGCGGGGACGACGATCATCCTGACAACGCACTATCTGGAAGAAGCCGAGGAGCTTTGCGACACCATCGCCATCGTCAATCATGGTGAAATCATAGCGTCTGAGCCAACGCCACAGCTCCTGAAGCGGCTCGACCACAAGACCCTCGCCGTCACCCCGCGTGCGCCCCTCGCCGGCGTTCCGGACGCCTTGTCCGACCTTGATGCGGCGATCCGTGCCGATGGCACCCTGGCGATTACCTACCGCAAATCCGAGACCGGCATTGGCCGCCTTCTGGAACAGGTCCGCGCCTCCGGCATCAGCATTGCCGACCTTGCCACCGAAGAACCAGACCTAGAGGACGTGTTCGTCGCGCTGACCAGCGATGGATAAGACGCCGCCGCCCATTGAAGAACGGCTGTTGCGCCTGCTGCATCACCGCTCAGAAGGCCTCAAACGCGGCGAGGCCATCGGCCTGCCCATAGAGAATACCAGCACCTTCTATCTGCCAGGCGACCCGCAGGACGGCGATTATTCCTATACGCGCGAGGGCAATCCAACCTGGACGGCGGTGGAAGCCCAGCTATCGATCCTCGAGGCGGCCCCGGCGCTCGCCTTTCCATCAGGCATGGCGGCGATCTCCGCCATTATGCTTACCGAGCTCCGGCCCGGCGATAAACTGATCATGCCGAGCGACGGATATTATGGCGTCCGAGCCTTTGCCGCCAATGTATTAGAGCCGTTCGGCGTTAGCGTGGTACACTGGCCCACGGCAGATTTTGCAACTGCACCTATCGAAGGTGCGAAGATGATCCTTATAGAGAGCCCATCTAATCCCGGTCTGGACGCCTGTGATATCAACGCCGTGGTGGAGCGAGCCCACGCGGCCGGTGCGCGCGTCGCGGTCGACAATACCACGCTCACCCCCCTCCTCCAGCAACCGCTCGATCTTGGGGCAGATCTCGTTGCCGTGTCCGACACTAAGGCCATGTCCGGCCATGGTGATGTCCTTTTCGGCCATGTCGCCTCGCGCGATGCAGAGGCGATGCAGCGGGTCGCAACCTGGCGGAAAGTCTCCGGCGCAATCCCAGGCCCGACAGAGGCGGCCCTTGTCCATCGCGGGCTGGAGACCGTTGAGGTCCGGCTGGCGCGAATGTGTTCCAATGCGATGGCTATTGCGCGTCGGCTGTCGCGTCATTCAAAGGTGAGCGGTGTGCGCTATCCAGGTCTCACCGAAGACCCCTCGCACCAGATTATGGCAAAGCAATCGCGCGACTTTGGATTCATCATTGGCTTCTGTTTGCCAGACAAGACCATCGCGGAGAATTTTCTATCCGCCTGCACCGCCGTCACCAATGCCACCAGTTTCGGCAGTGTCCACACCTCCGCAGAGCGCCGCGCACGCTGGGGTGAAGCGATCCCTGAGGGCTTTATCCGCTTCTCCGTCGGTTGCGAACCGCTGGAACCGCTCTGGCATGATATTCAGCGCGCTTTGGAAACCGCCTAAGTTGTTGTCTTATTCGGCGGGCACGATCTGCGGCTTGTATTTCGGGCAGTCACTTCGACAGACGCCATCATGTGACCACTCCGGTGGCCGCCACAGATAAGCAAGTTTGTCCTGCCATCGGTCGGCAACTGCCATACGATCGAACAATTGCCGAAAACCGGCGAATTGCGCTGTCAGCGGATTGTTGTCGTGTACCGGTTTGATCAAGCCAACGACGGGTGTCTCATCATAGGGTTCGAACGTCCCAAACACGCGATCCCAAAGGATGAAAACCTGTGAGAAGTTCTTGTCGATATATTTTGGTTGGTTGGCGTGATGGACCATGTGATTGCGCGGTGTCGCAAATATGCGCTCCAACCAACCAAGGTCCCCCACATAACTTGCATGGTTCCAGATTCCGAACATGCTCTTGACCACGGCAACGGCAAGATAGACCGTTGGCGGCACGCCAAGACATGATGCGGCCAAGGCACCAGCGATCTGCAGCTGGCCGTCGAGATAAAAACCTCGCGCAGCCGTGGAATGATTGAACTCATTCGATGAATGGTGGATGGCGTGGAAGGCCCAGAGCAAGCCGACGCGGTGGCCAAGCCGATGTTCCCAGTAATAGGCAAGTTCATGGCATAGAAATGCGATGATGAGCGCCAGCCAAACAGCGTCAATGGTCATCACCCGGGCATTATTATACACCCAAACCGAGAGCGCCAGCGGCACAGCAAGCGCGACGGCCATGCCGACCAAACTGTTCATCAAGTTCAATCCGATGCTGCAGAGCGCATCGCCATTATTGTACTCGCCACGACGACGAATGACATAGAAAATCCGTTCCGAGATGATCATGCCGAAATAGGCCGTCGCGAGAAACCAAATCGCATTCTCGCCGCCGACAAATTCAACCCATTGTTCCAACATCAGGTAGCCTCCCGTCCATCCGACACGTCATCATCAATATCTGCTCGTTACCGGCGCGAGCATCTCCGAATACCGCGCAAGACACAACGGAAAAGATCGATCAGGATCTCAATATCGCTATTCTGGCGAATAAGCTCTCTAATTTCGCCTCAGGCGGGACATTTCGAGCTGGACGGATCTCTTTGGGTGTCAGATCCGTGTCGGAGGCTTGGTAAAAGCCAGTCTTTTCAAACCACTGAATACGAGCCCGGATCGAACGAGACACCCACCGCGCCAAAAGTGGGTGTCTGGCGGGCCATCTATCCCCGGATTTTTGTAGGATAGATTAGGGACCCGAGATCTCGTATCCCCGGTCGCGCAGCATGGTGATGACGCTATCCGGTCCAGCAAGATGGGCTGCGCCCACGGCGATCAGAATGTTTCCCTCACCGTCAAGCATGGCCTCGATACGCGGGATCCAGTTCTCGTTCCGCTCGACCAATATGGCGTCGTAGAAGGTCTGGCTTCCAAACTCTTCAGGAGTAACTTTTTCTCCAATCGCCTCAACATCACCGGCCAGCCAGTCGGCCACGAGGCCATCGATTTCTTCGATGTATCCGTCGACCAGGCCTTCTGCGCCGAGTGTATCAAATTCGTCCTGGGATTCCCGCATGACCTCGAATTGTTCCTTGAGGCTCATGGAGGCGATTCCGCCGAGCTGCTCTTCGACTGTCTCAAGTTCACATAGCGTCTTGCCAGTCTCAAGAACTTCAGGATGCAGCGAGAACTCTACCCCTTCAACAAGCCCGGCCCGGCTTGCCACATATTGCTCTATGGTCAAGCCGGCGAACCAGGGCTGCATGACGTTGAGACTTGGAAAAGGAATGCCGAGCTCCTTGGCGATCGCTTTGACTTCCTCTGTTTCATCTTCGGTCAAATAGTCGGTCATTCGCTCGCCAGACGGCATAAGCCCGCGACTGAAGCTGAGGCCGACAACTTCCAGGGCCCTGCCGATGGCATCAAGTTCGAAGCAAACCGTATCGGCCGCGTCAAAGGCAGCTTCAATGCGATCAGATCGCCAGTCCGTGTCCGGCGGTAAAAGGTGGACCGTGCCGATAATATTGATCGTCGTGTCATCATCCGCCAGAGTCCACATGGCAGGTTCGGCATTGGCACCAAGCCCGAACATAAACAGGCTTGCTGCAGCTAACGCTGATTTGGGCATCGACATCTCCGCTTTGGGTGTGGTCTCAGCTCACAATCTGTCGGTTGTGTGACCAAAGTCTTGCAATTGATCCTGCAGACTATCTTCACCGACCAGATGTGCCGCGCCGACGGCAATCACGAATTGTCCGGCTTCATTGTCCAATAATGTATCGATCTGGCGGGCCCATTCTTCATTGCGCCCGGTCAGCATAATTGCCGTCGCCTCCTCGGAAACAAAGGTCTCATCTTCCTCTACCAGTTGGCCCAGGGCATCCGTATCGCCCTCTAGCCACACCTCAATCATCGTATCGAGTGTGTCTGGTTCATCTTCAATTTGGCGGGCGGTTTCGACCAACATATCGATCTGGCTGCCTTCGGAGATGCTGGCAAGAAGCTCGACCTGGTGCGCCCCGGTTTCAAGGAACCGTGTCGGCACGCCAGCGCGTTTTGCCTCCTGCGTCAAAACCCGTTCGACGCCGTCATCGCGGTTGAACCCCCTGCGTGTCAGATGAACATCAGACATTTGGATAGAGGCAAGCCATGGCCGCATATTATCGAGTCCGGATGGAGGAATACCAAGAATCTCAAGCGCTTCTGCAACCTCTTGCTGCTCCTCCTCATCCAAGCGATCACTCAAGGTCGAGCCATCCGTATAAAGGCCGAGGTCCGTCACAGCTTGAACCAAAATGGTCTGTGCCGAGGTGCTTTCCACATCGGCCTCAAAGTAAATTGCGTCGGCGTCCCTGACAGCTTCCAGGACATCGTCGCGCAGCCAGTCCGTGTTTGGCCGGAGGATATGCACCGTTCCGAATAGGAAGACGGTCGTGTCGTCATCCGACACACGCCACAGGGCAGGACGGGAGCTGTCTTCAGTTCCAGCAGACACCACAAAAGGGGCAGGATCCACCGTCGTCTGCGTGGGGACAGCTCCTTCTGTTTCGGATTGTCCTGAACAGGCGGCGGCAAAAACGCTCACACATAAACCTGCGGCGAGGCTGCGGAGATGCATGGGAGGGCTCTTTCTTATCCTATTGCTGCGGATCATCTTTAAGGGCGTTGCTGCGCGGCGACCAGCCATAGGGTGGGATTTCGGTCGAGGGCCGATCGATGATCGGAGCCATGTGCCTGGCCGAACCAGGTGACAAGCACAAATGCGTGCGATATGTGTCTATTTAGAATGACAGTTTCGAATGACTCCGATGAATACGTAATTCTTGTCGATGAATCCGATCGCCAGGTCGGGACAGGTGCCAAGCTTGAAACGCACAAACAGGGCCTTTTGCACCGGGCATTTTCGATTTTTCTATTCGATGACTCGGGGCGGACCCTGATCCAAAGGCGGGCCCAGGAGAAGTATCATTCCGGGGGATTGTGGGCGAATACATGCTGTGGACATCCACGCCCAGGAGAACAAATATCCGACGCCGCCCACCGACGCCTCGTCGAAGAGCTTGGTTTAGAGGTAGGACTTAATCTAGCATTTTCAAGTCGGTACAAGGCCGAATTGGATCATGGAATGACGGAGAACGAATATGTCCATGTCTTCTACGGCCATAGTTTGACAGCGCCGTTTCCAGAGCCGACTGAAGTTGCGGATGTCGCCTATGTCGGCCTTGAGGAGTTGAAGGGCACATCCCTGTATCGCGGCGCGGCGCACACAGCCTGGCTGCGTCACTATGTCGATAACCACTATGCACAGCTGGTGGATATGCAACGCAGATGCGGGGTGGCCACAATTCCGGAGCGATCTACATCTAGCTTTGTTCAAAGGAAGGAGAAGCTACTTGGCTGACAAGGTTTTGAAGCTAAATAGCTCATCATTCGAGATACGCCAGGAGGTTGAATATGGCACTTAAATTTACGGACACCGCGATCGCCGCTGTTCTGGCAGCTTCGCTGGCAGCTTGCGGGGGGTCGGAGTCTTCCTCGTCCGGCGGTGAATCCCCTGCCGCACCAGTTGCAGACGCTGCTACGGACGTCGCAGCGGACGTTGAAACTGCAGCTGCCGACGTTGAAGAGACAGCAGGCGATGTTGTCGATGTCGCCGCTGACACGACCGAAACGGCGGCGGACACGCTTGACGACGCTGCAGGTGCCGTAACTGAGGCCGCCGCGGGGGTTGTTGACGATGCTGCCGGTGTGATTGAGGCGACGGCAGATGATGCGGCGGAGCTTGCTGAACAGGTCAGCGGTCAGGCTGGGGACGCCGTCGAAGCTGTCGAAGACGCGGTTACCGGCGGGCAGACCTACGAAGTGAAAATGCTGAATGCAGATCCGAATGATCGGTCTCAGCGCATGGTATTTGAGCCCGCTATCCTCTCTGTCCAACCTGGTGACACGGTGACGTGGGTGCCAACCGATTTGACACATCTGGCAGCATCCACGCGGGGTATGATCCCAGAAGGTGTTGAAGGATGGCAGGGCCGGGTTAATCAGCCGGTGTCCTATACATTCGAGACGCCTGGCATTTATGGCTATAATTGCACACCGCACCAGGCGGCAGGCATGGTTGGGCTTATCGTCGTGGAAGGCGAAGGTAAGCTCGATAATCTTGAAGCTGCCAAATCGGTGCGCCATCCGGGTCTTGCCACCCGTCGGTGGGACGCGATCTGGGCCGACGCCGAAGCCCAAGGCTTCCTCGACAATTGACCAAGACCCAGGCCGACGCCTGTTTTGAGTGAATCGGCCGATACAAAATCACCTTCGAGGTGAGAATAGAGCCGCCGAGTTGCAGACTTGGCGGCTTTCTGTTGTCTTAACTGAGATTCAGAGATCATCGGAGCCGCCTTGCAAAACGTGTCCTTTCCATTTTCTGCAATCGTCGGACAGGACGATTTGAAGAATGCGCTTCTTATCTCGGCGATCGACCCGACCATTGGCGGGGTGCTGGCGTTCGGTGATCGGGGCACCGGGAAAACCACGGCCATCCGTGCGCTCGCCGCCCTCCTTCCTGTCCAGAATATTGTCGCCGGTTGCCGCTATCGCTGCGACCCTGAGACACCAGGTGGTTTCTGTGCGGAATGTATGGAAAAGGATAAACCTGGACCTGAGGTCATCAAGAAGGATGCGCCCGCCGTGGTGAACCTCCCCTTGGGGGCGACAGAAGATCGCGTACTGGGCTCGCTCGATCTCGAGCGCGCGCTCGCCGGCGGCGAGCTGGTCTTCGAACCTGGATTGCTCGCCGGGGCCCACCGGGGATTCTTGTATATCGATGAGGTCAATCTTCTCGACGATCATCTGGTCGACATTCTTCTAGATGTTGCCGCCTCAGGCATCAATCGAATCGAACGGGAGGGGCTGAGCCTCACACATGCCGCCGAGTTCGTCTTGATCGGAAGCGGCAATCCCGAGGAAGGTGAATTGCGGCCGCAGCTGCTCGATCGCTTTGGTCTGTCTGTTGAGGTTATGACTCCGCTCGATCCAAAGGAACGAGTTGAGATTATTCGTAGGCGCGAAGCGTTCGAAAAAGACCGTGATGCCTTCGCAAAGACGTGGAAACGGAAAGATGCCGCCCTCCGCAGACGGATCGAAAAGGCGCGAAGCCTTATTGCCGAGCTATCGGTCTCCGACGACGTCCTGGAGCGCGCCGCAGAGCTCTGTGTATCTCTGGGCTCAGACGGCTTGCGAGGCGAACTTGCGCTTGCACGCGCCGCCCGTGGTTTCGCGGCGCTGGCCGGAAAAGACCACGTGACCATCGAACATCTTCGACAAGCCGCACCTCTGGCATTGAGCCACCGTCTGCGGAAAGACCCACTCGATGACTCGACATCCTCAACGCGGGTGGCGCGTGCCGTCGAAGAGATCCTTGTTCAATGAGCGCCGCTGAGCGGTGGTACAATGCCTCGCTCGCTGGAGCCCTCGCCCTTATCGGCGGACCCAGGCTCGGGGGTGTTCGATTGATGGCGTCGGCAGGTCCGGTTCGACAAGTCTGGCTCGATGAATTCAACAAGCTCATGCCGGTTGGCAGCGATCCGGTATTTGTTCCGGCATCTGTTTCGCTCCGTCGACTGACCGGCGGTGTCTCAATGGCAAAGTCGCTGGCGTCTGGAGAATTGGCCTATGAAAGCGGCCTTATCGATAACGCGGCGGGACGGGCTCTGATCGTGAGTATGGCCGATCGCATGGAGAGCGAGACCGGTGCACTTATGGCCGCCGAAATTGAAAAATGCGACGCGCCGGGCACCCGTCCTCTCTGTACTGTTCTACTCGACGAGAGTGAGTCTCTGGACGATGCACCGCCGGGTGTTTTGATAGAGCGGATGGCGTTTCCCGTCGATTTGACAGCGCTGCCGATCCGCGTGGCAGAACCGTTTGCGATTGTGCGAGATGACATAGACGCCGCAAAGGACATGCTGCCTCGGGTCACAGTCGACACAATATATGTCGAAGCTGTTGTCGCTGCGTGTCTCGCCGCGGGCGCTCTATCTATCAGGACGCCAATCTTCTGTATCGAAGCGGCTAAAGCGATTGCGGCCCTTCATGGCCGGCTGGACGTCTCTGCGGATGATGTCTCACTTGCCTGCCGGCTTGTGGTGCCCGGTCGGTCTTCAATGCCAGAGCCACCTGCCCCACCGGATACGCCTCCGCCTGAACAGGAAGACAAACAAACAGAAGACGCTTCAAGCGAGCACGCAGACAATGCCGAAGAACAGATGGCATCGGCGGAAGATCTTGAAACACTGCTGATCGAAGCGGTTATGGCCGAAGCCGGAGCGAACTTGGCGCGGCGACGCAAAATGCGCGCCGAGCGCAAATCAAAAGGAATGGCGGGCCGTTCTGGAAACGTCACCTTTGCACTGGACAAAGGGCGGCCAGATCGCGCCTTTCAACGCAGAACCGACCGCGGACGGGTCGATTTGATCGCAACCCTTCGGACAGCGGCTCCGATGCAGCCATTGAGAGGACCGACCGAAACGGGGGGCCGGATAGCGATCCGGCGGTCCGATCTACGGATGAAACGGTTCCGCCGCCGCCAACAGTCCTCCGTGATTTTTGTTGTAGACGCGTCGGGATCGTCAGCGCTCAATCGTTTGTCTGAAGCCAAAGGAGCGGCAACGCAATTGCTCTCTGATTGTTATGCACGGCGCGATCTTGTCTCGGTCATCACGTTTCGAGGGAAAGAAGCAGAACTGGCCTTACCGCCGACCCGGTCTCTTGTGCGTGCCCGCCGCCAATTGTCTGATCTGCCAGGCGGCGGGGCCACTCCTTTGGCCGATGCTGTCGCTCTTGCCTCAAGTCTTGCGCATGCTGAAAGGGATCGTGGGCGAACTCCGATTATTGTATTCTTGTCCGATGGTCGGGGAAATATGGCGTTGGACGGAACGCCCGATCGGTCGACCGCGACCGAACAGACGAAGCTTCTCGCGCGCCGCCTGGCGCAAACAGAGACAGATGTCTTGTTCTTCGACATATCAAAACGGCCTGATCCTCGGGCGCAGGCGCTCAGCGCAGATATGCGCGCGGAGTATTATTTTCTTCCGATTGCAGATCGAACAAAGGTTTCGGGAATTGTCCGTGACCAAATAGGTCGAAGGTAGCGGTGGTTTTTCTGAACGATCCTCCTCGTACACGACGTGGCCATCCGGACTGGACGATCGAGGGACAAGACTGGCCCCATCGCAACATTAGCAAATTCGTTCAAACAGGTGGGCAGACCTGGCATCTCCAGAGAATGGGCTCTGGCCCGCAGGCGCTCCTGCTACATGGGACGGGAGCCTCAACCCATTCCTGGGCCGATCTCTTGCCGCGCTTGGCAGAGACATTCGACACACTGGCCATTGATCTTCCGGGGCATGGGTTTACCCAGATGCGCCCTGGATTTGTTCCCAGTTTGCCAAACGTCACGGATGCCGTCGGGCAGCTTTTGAGTGAGATCGATGTTCAGCCGGACATCATTATTGGGCACTCTGCCGGCGCGGCCATTGCGCTCTGTCTTGGTGAACGATTGCAACCCGCGCCCGAACGAATAGTGTCATTAAACGGTGCCCTCCATCCCTTTGACGGAGCCATGGGCATCATTGCGCCACTGACAGCAAAGCTCGTGACGATTGGCGGATTGGCTGCCCGCGCTCTTGCCAGCAGTGCCCGCGATATCGGCCGGGTTGAGCGCCTATTATACGATACAGGGTCAATGCCACCGCAGGCCTATATCGCGCATTATGCGACGCTTTTGCGCTGCCGCGGCCATGTTCAAGGCACTCTGGAAATGATGGCAAACTGGAACCTAGGACCTATGGAAACAATATGTGCTGGCCTGGCTATGCCCATCCTATTCGTCGCCGGCAGCAAAGACAGCACGGTTCCGCCGGATGCAGCGCGATCCATGGCGGATATTGCTCCCGAGGGCCGATTTCTCTGTCTTGATCGGGTCGGGCATCTCGCCCATGAGGAAGCTCCGCAGCGCATTGCCGACGTTATTCTGGATAATGACACTTGGGACAACGCGCCGTTGAGGTCGGCCGACTAATCGAGAAATATTCCTTGCAAAATCTGGATAGACGCCGGACAATGTCTATTAATGCTGACACACATGTCTTCTCAGCAAGCGGTTCCGACCGACTTTGATCATTGCCGCGCCGTCATCAAGGCAGGCTCGAAGAGTTTTTATGCCGCGTCACTCCTGCTGCCCAAGGGTGTGCGTACAGCTGCCTACGCCACATATGCGTTCTGCCGGGAAGCCGATGATGCCATCGACCTCGGTGAGAATCAGCAGGATGCCGTCCGTATACTGATCAATCGATTAAATCTGATCTATTCCGGCCAGCCAACTGATGCTCCGGTTGATCGTGCATTTGCCTATGTTGTCTCTCATTGGGGGCTGCCACGGACGCTTCCCGACGCGCTGCTCGAGGGTTTGATCTGGGACAGCGAGGGCAAGCGCTACGGGACGTTTGACGAGCTGGTAGACTATTGCACGCGGGTGGCTGGGTCGGTTGGGGCGATGATGACAACGCTGATGGGAGCCACATGTGAGACGGCGGCGGCGCGGGCCTGCGATCTCGGCGTGGCGATGCAGCTCACCAATATCGCCCGGGACATCGGCGAAGACGCACGTGCTGGCCGGATATATGTTCCGCTCCAATGGATGCGGGAGGCAGATATTGACCCGCTCGCCTTCACTCAGACGCCAGAGTTCGACGCCCGTGTCGCCGGGATCACCAAACGCTTACTCGATGCGGCGGATCCTCTTTATGAACAAGGGCTTACGGGCGCAACTCTGTTGCCGAGCGGGTGCCGCACGGCGATTATCGCAGCCGGCCTGATTTATCGGGATATCGGCAAATACATCAAACAAAACGGTTATGATTCCGTGAGTTATCGCGCCTTTGTCCCAAAACGGCGCAAACTAGAGCTGCTGGCACTGGCATCCGCCTATCCGTCGCAACAGGCGTCAACCGAGCCACCCCTGCCCCAAAACAAGTATCTTGTTGACGCGATTACCGCACAGTCGGTGCAGAGTGCTGAACGAGACATGCCGTCCCGCGCTGAATGGTTGCTCGACCTGTTTCTTCGTGTCGAACAAAGAAAGCGCGCCGGAAATGCCCACTATGGGGATTTGTGAGCACAGACACTCAGATCGACACCCACTTTTGGCGCGGTGGGTGTTTGCACCCAAAATCTCCTTATTGAGGCTTTTTCATCGCGCCCGTCGGAGAGAATTTTCTGAGCGTATCGAGCATGCTCTGAGGAGGCGATGTCGATCCTGTATGCCGGGTTCGCACGGCCCTGCGGTGATAGATGATAATGGCAAGGCCGGTCACCAATGGAAACGCCCACAGCACCGGTGCCAAAGCAAGCGCTGGCATCAATCGGACAGCCCCAAAGGCCAGGAACGCGGTGTAGACAGATATGCCGGCCCCAACGATCGCCTTGATATGCTCCAATTGCCACTCATAGCGCGCCGGTTCGGACTGCATGATAAACACCATATTCGTCGCGAAGGCAGCAAAGCCCACAAAGGAAATACCAACCATCATGATTTGACCGATCAGGACTCCTTGCACGGCACAATTCAATGCCGAGACCAGGAGCGCGAATTGGAGAAACACACTGAAAGGGCCACGATTGGCCATATGGTCAGATTTGTTCTTCAAGACCCGCCAACCGTGCCAGGCGAGGTTGATTGTCAGAATGGCGAGATAGAGCATCATCCATCCGAAGATGCCGCGAATAAAGGCCGGGTCATAAAGCTCCGGATGTTCGGCGAGCTTTGGATGCGTTGGCAAGGGAGCTATCAATGTCGTCGTCGACATGCCAACAGCTATGGTGCCGGTAAACAGCATGCTAAACGTGAAGACCTTCCCCCAGAAACGATGAGATTTGCCTCCCTTCTTTGTGAGGACCGGGACCCAGAAACTGATCAGGCCTGGAACGCCTCCAATGATGTGCAAAATGACGAGGGTCACAAAGAAATCGTGGAGATGCATATTAGATGTCTCCTCTCACCACCTGTTGCAGGCTTAGGGTATCGCTATGCTTGCTGACGCGAAGACCTATGTCCCGCCCCGACCGGCGCTGTTGCCACCCGTTGCCGCGCTTGTCCGCACCATGCGGTGGGGCGATGGCAATCTTCTGAACTTGCTTCCGGCGGCGGCTTACCGGAAACGGGCCTGCGAGCTTGGCTACTCTCGGCGCTCTATCAAACTTTTCAACGACCCCGAACTTGTGCGGGACATCATGGATGATGACGGGTCGCTGTTTCCGAAGAGCGACCTTATGGTCGGCGCTCTGGAAGAGCTGATTGGGACGTCGATTTTCGTCACGGATGGTGAGGTTTGGGCGCGACAGCGCCGCATGATTGAACCCGCCTTCTCCATGATGCGCTTGAACCTCGCCTTCGAAGCAATGGACGCGGCGGTGGAAACGTATAGCAAGCGACTTAGTCAACTTGCCATGACCGGGGACGCCTTCTCCCTCGACTTCGCGATGAGCGAGCTGACCGCGGATATTATCTGCCGAGCTGTTTTTTCTGTGCCCCTCACGAGTGATGTGGCGCGGGATATTTTCGAAGACTTCGCGATTTTCGAACGCGGTGTTGGGCAGGTGAAGGTCTGGCGTTTGATTGTCGATCCAGCCTGGAAGCAAGTCCGCCAAGCACCAGAGGTGCGGGCGGCCTGCGAGCGCATTCGCCATCATATCGGATCGCTGATTGATACGCATCTCGGCGAGGGTGTTGGACAATACAATGATATTGCGAGCGCTGTGATCGCGTCGCGCGATGAAGACACTGGAGAGGCTTTCAGCCGGGATGAATTGATCGACCAGCTGGGTGTATTCTTTCTGGCGGGGCACGAAACAACGGCAAGTGCGCTGACCTGGGCTTTCTACATACTTGCTCAGCAGCCGGACATTCTGAACCGTCTTCGAGCGGACGTGCAAGACAACACAAATGGCGGATCGCTTGATTTCAATGCGGTCAAGCGGCTCAATTTCACACGGAGCATCTTTCGAGAAACTATGCGGCTCTATCCGCCCCTCACCTTCATGCCCCGGGTCGCCATGAAGCGCGCCAATGTCGGCGGGTACAAGCTGCGCAAAGGCGCGTTGATCATGATTTCGCCGTGGACGCTGCACCGGCATGAACTCTATTGGGATCGGCCGGACGTCTTTGACCCTGACCGGTTCATGCCGCCGCGGGACAAAGAGATCTTGAAAGGCTCCTTCATTCCGTTCGGATCGGGACCGCACACATGTGTGGGGGCTGGGTTTGCCACAATTGAAGCGGTCTTGATCCTGGCGCGCCTTGCCAGTGAGTTTGATTTCAAAATCGAAAGCGAGCATGCCGTGCGCCCCGCAGCGCGCATGACCACTCGGCCGGCTAAAGAGATTTCCGTATCGGTCCGGCACCGCAAGATGTGAGTGACGCGCCTCGAGCCTTTCGCCGCGCTCACACATATTCACCGCACAATCTCGACATCACCGCGCGGGAGGGTTCCTGCCATTCGACATCTTTCGTGGCTGCTTCTCCGAAACCGACGCCGTCGAATATGACCTGTCTTAGGACCGGCCACGACATTGGCGTCATCAGGAGAAAGGGTAGCGGGTCAGACCAGCGCCAGAGGACATCCGGGGTTGAAAACACGCGGCCAAGCTGACGGATCATCGTTATGGGCTTCAGGATATCGCTATAGGCCAGCAAGAGGTTTGTGTGACCTTCCTGGAATCTGGTTGCGGGCTTCGTCCGGATCGGGTCGGACAGGGGTTCGCCAAGGACGCTGCTGGCCAAATCATGATGATCCATGAAATGGATGCCGCTTGTCAGGCGTGGATTGCATTCAAGCGGCCACGGATGTCCAGCCTCGTCGACAATGAAATCGAATGCGACAAAGCCATCAAGATTCATGTGGCCGACGAATTGCTCAATCCAGTCTGCCACCTGCGGCGTGTCATCGACCCGTGAGAAGCACACGGACACTGTTCCGGAATGGGAAAGCCCCTCATACAGAACGGTGCCGAGAATCTCGCCATTTCTCGCAATCGTCTGTGAACTGATTTCCCGACCAAAGACTCGTTTCTGAACGAGATTGTCGCGCGTTAGCATTGATGGTGGCGGCAGCTGACCCTGCTCGAAGACAGCAAGCCCGCGACCGCTGCACCCAAGCACGGGTTTCAAGATGCAGGCATTCGCTTCAGCAAGCGCGAGCGCTTCGCTGCTTTTGGCGGACGCAGAGGGAATTGGCCTTAGACCTGCTTCGGCCACCAATTCCTGGAAGCGCTGTTTGTTGTGAAGATCCTGGAGCTGTCCGAATGAGAGGCCAAAGAGCTCGGTCGTGTTGGGCAAGCGCGGCTGCAGGAGGGCGACATAGAGCGCCTCTTCGGAAACCGGGATAATAAGATCCACTGTTTCTGTTGTAACAATGTCCATCAGGTCGTCGTGGAATGCATCAAGATCCTGATTTGGCGGTGTGACCCGGACGCTCTTCGCGACAGCCCGCGACGGCTTTGACAAATGGGTTGCGAAGGGATCGGCCACCAGCACGCGGCACCCCGCACTGTTCAGGGCACGGGCAAGCTCAAGCGCCTTTGGAAGGCGCCCGAGTGTTAGGAGAACAGTTTTTTGCATATTCTCGATCACGCTTGCGACGACACATCCACGACTGTACATTTCCTTTAATTCTTGAGAATGTCAATTTTAGTTGACAACCATGCGGAGCTCCGTTTGCGCCGCAAGAGAGGTGAGCGCCATGCAAGGGTCGAAAGCCGTCGTGATCGGAAGTGGGCTCGGGGGACTTGCCTCAGCGGCGCGGTTGGCCGCGAAGGGTTATGACGTGACCGTCCTGGAAAAGCTCGATGGACCGGGCGGGCGGGCCTATACCTACAAGCAGGACGGGTTCACCTTCGATGCCGGCCCAACCATCGTAACCGCCCCCTTCATTCTGGAAGAGCTATGGCGGGATTGCGGCGGCAGTTTCCACCAGGATGTGATGCTGAAGCCGTGCGATCCGTTCTACGATATCCGCTTCGATGATGGGTTTACGTTCAGTTATTCGGCCGATGCTGACGCCATGCGGGCGCAGATTGCCAAGCTCGAGCCTGCCGATGTCGCTGGCTATGACCGGTTTATGGAGGATAGCGGAAAGATCTATAGGGTGGCGTTCGAAGAATTGGTCGACAAACCATTCCATAGTCTGTTCTTCACCTTGCAGACCTTCTACGATCTGGTGCGGCTTGGGGGATATCGGACGGTTCACTCCAAGGTCAGTGACTATTTCAAGCACCCCAAGCTGCGCATCGCCTTCAGTTTTCATCCCCTATTGATCGGCGGGAACCCCTTCACGACGACGGCCTATTACTGCTTGATCTCCCATCTGGAGAGCAAGTTCGGGGTGCACTATGCGGTGGGCGGTACGGGGGCGATCGTGAATGCGCTTGCCGATCTCGTGACGCGCAATGGCGGCAAGATCGAATACAACCAGCCTGTTGCGCGTATTCTCGAGGACGGACGCAAAGTGACCGGTGTTGAGGCTGCATCCGGGCAAGTTTTCCCGGCTGATATTGTGGTGTCGAATGTCGATCCGGGCATCACTTATGGCCGTTTTCTGGCGCACAAGAAACGTCGCCGCTGGACCGATGGGCGGATCGCGAGAAGCAAGTTCTCCATGAGCTTATTTGTCTGGTATTTCGGCACGAACAAGACATTCGACGATGTGCAGCACCATACAATGGTGCTGGGTCCGCGCTATAAAGGCTTGCTCGACGATATCTTTTCGAATTATCGGCAGGCGGATGATTTCAGCATGTATCTGCATCGGCCAACAGCCTCAGACCCTAGCCTAGCGCCCGAAGGCTGTGATGCATTCTATGTGCTTGCACCGGTGCCGAACCTGAAGTCGGGCGTCGATTGGGAGGCGTATGGCGAGCCCTTCCGGCAGGCGATCCAGGCGCGGCTCGAAGAGACCCTTCTGCCGGGATTGGGCGAGGCGCTGGTCACCTCTCACTATATCAGCCCGCTGGATTTCAAAGAGCGGCTTTCCTCGCATCTCGGGGCCGGTTTCTCACTGGAGCCGAAACTTTTCCAAAGCGCCTGGTTCCGGCCGCACAATAAGAGCGAGGAGCTGAAAGGGCTTTATCTTGCCGGGGCGGGAACGCACCCAGGTGCCGGTATGCCGGGCGTTCTATCATCGGCGAAGATCGTTGCCGACCTGGTGCCGGAACCGCAGCAAGTCGCGACATGATCCCCACGCCCAAGATCGCCATTGTCGGCGGAGGCATTGGCGGCCTCGCCGCAGCGGCCATCCTTTCGCGTGATTTTGACGTTCAACTCTTCGAAGCCGGCGATCGGCTTGGCGGCAAGATCCGTCAGACCGATGTGGGCTCGGGCCTGATCGATTGCGGGCCGACCGTTTTCACCATGAAATGGGTGTTCGAGGACTTGTTCGAAATGGCGGGAAGCTCTTTTGAGCAAAGCGTCACGGCAAAGCCGCTCGATGTCCTCGCACGGCATGGCTGGCGCGATGGCTCAACGCTCGACTTATTTGCCGATCCCGAAGCGAGCATAGAGGCCATCTCCGCTTTCTCGAGTCCTGAAGAGGGCGACCGTTACCGGACGTTCTGCCAGACAACCGAGAGTATTTTCGAGACATTGCATGACAGCTTTATGCGGGCCCCTTCCCCCGATATGCCGGGGTTGATGTTTCGCGCGAACCCGTTCGCCTTGCTTGCGACGAAACCGTTCAAGACGCTTTGGTCGTCTCTTTCGCGTCAATTTACGGATCCACGCCTGCAGCAATTGTTCGGACGGTACTCAACCTATTGCGGGTCCTCCCCGTTCGAGGCCCCCGCCACACTGATGCTGATCGCCCATGTCGAACGGATTGGCGTTTGGACCCTCAAGGGTGGCATGGCGGCCTTGGTGCAGGCTCTGACTGCGCTGATCGAGCAGAATGGCGCACGCATTCACCTGAATGCTCAGGTGACGAAGATTGGAACGCACCGCGGGCGCGCTGAGCACATCGCCCTTGCGGATGGACAACGCTTTGACGCCGATATGATCGTGTTCAATGGCGATCGGGCCGCATTGGCCCAGGGTCTTCTGGGGGAAGATATGCGCGCCGCGGGCGGCAATGCGCACAGCGTGCAGCGCTCCCAATCAGCTATGACATGGTGCATGGACGCAGAGACCGCGGGCTTTGATTTGTCCGTTCACAATGTGCTGTTCTCGGATGCCTACAAAGAAGAATTTGATGCGGTGTTCGACAGAGCTCGTATTCCCGACAGTCCGACCACATATATATTTGCGCCGGATCGCGATCTGCGTGGCGAGGGCTCAACCAGTCCTGAACGTCTGTTCTGTCTGATCAATGCCCCGTCTACGGATTCTCAAGACGCATTTCCGGGTCACATCGTCGAAGACGCATATAATCGCATGACGACCCTGCTTGGCGATTGCGGCCTCCGTCTTAAGCCAACACCGTCCTCGGTCACAGCAACGACGCCCACTGATTTTGGTCGCCGCTTCCCAGGCACAGGCGGCGCGCTATATGGGATGGCGACGCATGGATGGCGTGCATCTTTTGCGCGGCCTGGAACAAAGACCAAAATTCCCGGCCTTTACTTGGCCGGCGGCAGTGTTCACCCAGGCCCCGGTGTGCCAATGGCGGCACTCTCTGGTATTGCAGCAGCCAAGCTTATTCAGAAACAGGCGGCGGCCCAGCGGTCCCGACGGGCCAGCGTGGCATCCGAAAGGGCAGCATTGCCCTGACCATGCTCGATCTGAGGCGATGACACGACAGGGATTCGTGCATGGTATAGCCGGCGGCCCCTTTCGGATAAGCGAGTAGTGAGCGGCTGTAGAAGGGGGTGTCCTCCAGCGTGCGATACACCTGGGGCACCGTTTCCGCTAAAATGCCAGTGCGTCGGTCAATTCGCCAAATGGGCGTGCTTTGAACCCGCGTGTCTGTAAGCGGATCGCCGTATTCATAAGACCCATCCCTGCCAAAGGTGACATTGAGATCGCAGCGATCGCCGGCCGGCGTGTCGGTGACGTATCGCACCCGTGTGCGGTCGCCAGGCAATGGTGTGCGGGACCAATCCCAATAGTCGAAACCGTGCGTCACGGGTTCGGCTCCGAAATTCGTGTCGACATATCCGTGCCCGGTCCAACTGAGCGCAGGTGCGTCGAATTCTAGGTCAACGGTCGCGGATGTGCAGATGGGTTGCCAAGTATGGTCTCCCTTGGGATCGAGTTCAAAGGCATGGGAGGATTGGTGAGGCATGGTCACCGTCACGCGGCCACGTATCGGACGCGGCACAGGAGCGCCGCGCTCGGCGATATCGATTGTGAGCTGATCCCCGTTGACCCTTAACCTGCTCGGTCCAACGACAAAGTCATTTGGGGCTCGATACACCTGGCCTCGGCCACGCTCGGTCATCGCCCAGCGGGATGGCCGGCCATAGAGCGCAACATTGATCGCACAATGATCATCCGGATCGGACCACCCTCGCCACGCATAATAGGGGGAGAAAACACTTCCAATGAAGGCGATAATCACAAGAGCATTTTGCCCGTCATCGCTGACCGCATCGATATACCACCAAAGATACCCTCCGGGGGGCACATCCCGGTCGAAGCCAAACGCCGATTTGGTCCCTGCAGGCTTACTGCGCTCAGGCATGTCGGTTCTGGCCCGTTCCGCGCCGTCCATTCTGAGTGACACCTCCAAAAGTGATTGTCATGATAGATTGACACATTGACAAGACTATTTAAAGTGACGCTTCGGAGGTGCCATGAATATCAGCATGCAAATCGACGCAACGCTGGAGCATTCCATTGCGCTTGCTGCCCATCCAAATGCCCCTCCACTGTTAGCATCGGCGATTCGACATGCTGTCCTGCCGGGCGGTGCGCGCGTCCGACCGCAGCTTTGTATGGCTGTTGCATCGGCCTGCGAGCCTAACGCCGATCTTGGTGATGCACTGACCGCTGCTTCGGCAATCGAGATGCTACACTGCGCCTCCCTCGTTCATGATGACATGCCTTGTTTTGATGACGCCGAGACGCGCCGCGGTAAACCTTCGGTCCACGTCAAATATGGTGAGCCCCTCGCCCTTCTGGTGGGAGACGCCCTTATTGTCATGTCGTTTGACATGTTGGCGCGTGAGGTCAGCTCCGATCATTTACGGGAGCTGATCGTCGTCCTGACGGACGCAACGGCTCCACCGCACGGAATCACCGCAGGGCAGGCCTGGGAGAGTGAGACCGATATCAATCTGCAAGCCTATCATAATGCCAAAACAGCGGCGCTCTTTGTAGCGGCGGCGCGAGCAGGTGCGGCATCTGTGGGCCATGCTGACGGCCCCTGGCGCGAGCTCGGACGGCGTCTCGGCGAGGCTTATCAAATTGCCGATGATTTACGCGATGTGCTGCTTACGCCAGACGAACTCGGCAAACCCGCCCGTCAGGACTGTCGCCATGGGCGGCCGAGCGCGGTCGATAGTTTTGGCGTGGAAGAGACGTTTCAACGCCTCACAGATGCCATCGAGGCGACCGCTGCTTCTGTTCCAAACTGCGCCGGGGAAGAGGCCCTGCGTCAACTGATTTATGCCCAGGCCAAACGACTTGCACCAGAGAGCCTTGTCCAACAGGTCGCGTGACGGGCAACGCGCTGCGCCCGCTTCATTGCTCGACCATTTGAAAGCCTTCCGGGTCAACCTGATCGGCAATCGGAGATTTCAGAAATTTGCTGCCGATGTCTGGCCAATGCGGGGGATTGCTCGGCGGTCGGCCGCCGCATCCTTCGATCTGTGCGCCGGCTTCGTCTACTCGCAAATTCTCCAGGCCTGTGTGGAGCTGGATCTGTTGCCGAAATTGCGAGAGGCCCCGATGCCCATTGATGAGATCGCATCGGCAACGGGGCTGCCGCGCGATGGTGCCGAGCGCCTGATCAAGGCGGCGTGCGCCCTTGATCTGGCCGAGACCCGCTCGCAGGGACGGTACGGGCTCGGCCCCATGGGCGCGGCTATTCTCTCCAATCCGGGCGTTATGGACATGGTCCAACACCACCGACAATTCTATGAGGATTTGCGCGATCCCGTCGCCCTGCTGAAGGGCCGGAGCACAGACACAAATCTCGCGAAATTCTGGCCCTACGCCGCTGGATCAGACACGCTGGATGAGCGTAGCGCGCCCGCAAGTCGCGCCTATTCTGACCTTATGGGTCAGACCCAGGGGTTTATCGCCGAGGATGTTCTGGACGCCTATGATGTGACGAGGCATCGGCGGCTCATGGATGTGGCCGGGGGCGATGGCACATTTCTGCGAACCGCGAAGGCGCGCGCGCCGGATCTCGACATTTGTCTGTTCGATCTTCCCACGGTTTCTGACCTCGCCGAGGAACGCTTTCGGCAAGCAGGTGTCGAGGCTGCGGTTGTTGGTGGCGACATGTTCCGAGACGCATGGCCAGACGGGGCCGATCTCATCAGCCTTGTGCGTATTCTCCACGATCATGATGACGACGCGGTTCAGACCATTCTGGCACGCGCGCGCGCGGCACTTGCCCCCGGTGGAACGCTTCTCATCGCTGAGCCAATGGTCGAAAGCGGTCGAATCGGTGACGCCTATTTTGGCCTGTATCTGTGGGCCATGGGGTCCGGTCGTCCCCGCCGCCTCAGCGAAATTAGAAGGATGTTGCAAAAAGCCGGATTTTCTTCCGTGGACGCGGTGCGAACCCGTCAGCCATTGCTCGTTAAGCTTGTAAAAGCGACGTAATGCGTAATTGACATGATATTGTGTCTAGTTATATTGACACAATGGAACTCGAGACCGCCATTTCAAGTGTCGACCAGATAAAAACTGAGCCTTTTCTACAGGAGCCAAAGGGCGCAAAAGCGCTGCAGGCTCGGGCGGTTATTTTCGAAGGCAATCAAAAACTTAGCGTCGGCGACCTGCCGCTGATTGAGCCGAGCAAGGACGATCTTGTCGTTGACGTGCATTGGAGCGGTGTCAGCACGGGTACAGAGCGCCTCCTGTGGGCGAGCGAGATGCCGATGTTTCCAGGCCTCTCCTACCCTCTGGTGCCGGGATATGAAGCGGTTGGGACTGTGAGACAGGCTCGGGGCGATCCGAGCCGCGTGGGCGAAACTGTGTTTGTGCCAGGCGGGCATTGCTTCAAAGGGGCCGCTGGTCTGTTTGGCGCATCGGCAACACGGTTGGTCGTCCCCGCTGATCGCTGCATACCCTTGGATCATGCGCCGTGCGAAGAGGATGTCCTGTTGGCCCTTGCCGCGACCGCGCACCATGCGATTCAAGCCTCGATGCCACCGCAGCTGATTGTTGGCCATGGCGTCGTCGGTCGCCTGATGGCGCGGATCACGCTTGCCCTTGGCTACGACGCCCCAACGGTTTGGGAGATCAATCCAGACCGGCGATTGGGAGCCAATTATCCGGTCTTGTCGCCGGACGCTGATCCCCGAAAAGACTATGCATCGATCTGCGATGTGAGCGGAAGCGTTCAGGTCTTGGATGACATCATCGCACATTCGGAAAAAGGGGCGACCATTGTGCTGGCAGGGTTCTATTCAGACCGGCCGAATTTCGCTTTTCCGGCAGCTTTTATGCGTGAAATCACGCTGAAGATTGCCGCAGAATGGACACCCGAAGATATCGGCGCTGTCCAAGCCTTGAGAGTTTCTGGGGCGCTGTCATTCGACGGTCTCGTAACCCATGCCCGCACCCCCGGCGACGCCGATGCCGCTTACCGCACCGCTTTCGGCGATCCGTCCTGCTTGAAAATGGTGCTCGATTGGAGGGAGTTTCATGACCACGCTCATTGAAGGCCGCTCAGTGCTGAACACGATGTCAAGTGCGCTCAGAGACGAAGCCTCGATTGAACCAGATCCGGTTGTCACAACCCCCGTCACGAAAGAGACCCAGATTATCGCCATCTATGGCAAGGGCGGTATCGGGAAGTCGTTCACGCTCGCAAATCTCAGCTATATGATGGCGCAACAGGGCAAAAAGGTTCTGCTGATTGGTTGCGATCCGAAGAGCGATACGACGTCCCTGCTCTTTGGGGGACGCGCTTGCCCGACCATTATTGAGACATCTTCGAAGCGAAAAGAGTCTGGCGAGGAGGTCTCGATCGGCGATGTTTGCTTCAAGCGCGATGGTGTGTTCGCGATGGAGCTTGGCGGCCCGGAGGTTGGCCGGGGCTGCGGCGGTCGCGGCATTATCCATGGGTTCGAACTCCTTGAGAAACTCGGGTTCCATGATTGGGACTTTGACTATGTCCTGCTGGACTTTTTGGGTGATGTTGTCTGCGGCGGGTTCGGTCTGCCGATCGCCCGGGATATGTGCCAGAAGGTGATCGTTGTCGGATCGAACGATCTACAATCCTTGTACGTTGCAAATAATGTCTGCTCCGCCGTGGAGTATTTCCGCAAACTTGGGGGCAATGTCGGTGTCGCCGGCATGGTCATCAACAAGGATGATGGCACTGGTGAGGCTCACGCTTTTGCAGAGGCGGTCGGCATTCCAGTGCTTTCGGCTATCCCTGCTGACGAAGACATCCGCCGGAAGAGCGCCAATTACCAAATCGTCGGAAAGCCAGGATCGCAATGGGCCCCCATGTTCGAGACGCTCGCCAAGAACGTCGCCGAAGCCCCGCCACTGCACCCTGAGGCGCTCGCCCATGATGGATTGTTGGATCTGTTCTCAGCCGAAGAGACCGGAGCCGACTTCAATCTGGAACCGGCGACCCATGCTGACATGTGCGGCGCGAACGCTGTCGAGAAACCGTCCTTGGAAGTGATTTATGAGGAGATCTAGGGGGTCATGGACCTGAAGGCAGAAACCGAAACGGAGCACGAAACGGGCGAGGTCGTCTATGACGATGCTGGCACGACCGATGTGTCGACCGGAGATGCCATTGAAGAGACCGTATCGCCGGATGGGACCCCTGCTCCCCCAGGGACGGGCGGCGGTTGTCATGGCGGGGCAGACGAGATGATGAAGGCGGCCAAAGCCGCCGGAAAAACCACGCTGCTGGAACAATACGCGAAAGACTATCCGAAGGGGCCGCACGACCAACCACAAAGCATGTGTCCGGCTTTCGGCTCGTTACGGGTCGGTCTTCGCATGAAGCGGACGGCAACGATCCTCTCCGGATCGGCTTGCTGCGTCTATGGCCTAACATTCACATCCCATTTCTACGGTGCAAAGCGAAGCGTCGGCTATGTGCCTTTCAATTCCGAGACCCTTGTGACGGGCAAACTGTTCGAGGACATCAAGGAAGCGGTTGAAAACACCGCAGACCCTGATCGGTATGACGCGATTGTCGTCACAAATCTCTGCGTCCCCACTGCCTCGGGCGTGCCTCTACGCCTCCTTCCCGACGAGATAAATGGTGTACGGATTATCGGTATTGATGTGCCGGGATTTGGTATTCCGACCCATGCCGAGGCGAAAGATGTGCTCGCCGGCGCGATGCTGAACTATGCCCGCAAGGAAGTGGAGGCGGGTGCCGTAAAGCGCGCTGCCAATGATTCTTCGGATCTGCCAAAGATAACCTTGCTCGGAGAGATGTTTCCGGCCGATCCGATCGGTATCGACCATCTGCTACGCCCCCTTGGATTGTCGGCCGGCGCTACCGTGCCAACCCGAGAATGGCGCGAACTCTACACAGCGCTTGATGGCGTCGCTGTGGCTGCGATCCACCCCTTCTACACCGCCGCCGTTCGCGAGTTCGAAGCGGCGGGCCGGCCGATCATCGGCTCGGCTCCGGTTGGGGTCGATGGCACAGCAGACTGGCTTGAGCGCATCGGCGAGGTCTGCGGGATCAAGCGGGACAAAATCGATGCTGCAAAGAACGGGGCAGTTGCCGCAACCCGGGGGGCCCTTAGCGCCGTGCCGGTGAAGGGTCGGGTGACTATTTCCGGCTATGAAGGCTCTGAACTCTTGGTGGCGCGGTTGCTTTGCGAAAGCGGCGCTGATGTCCGATATGTCGGCTCGGCGTGTCCGAGGACGGCGTGGTCTGATCCTGACCGAGAATGGCTTGAGGCCCGCGGGGTTGAGGTTCGCTTTCGAGCCTCATTGGAGTCCGATCTTGCTGCTGTTGAGGCGTTTGATCCGGACCTGGTGATCGGGACAACGCCGGTCGTTCAAAAAGCTAAGGAGCAAGCTCGGCCCGCGCTTTACTTTACGAATTTGATCTCCGCGCGGCCTCTGATGGGCCCTGCTGGGGCTGGCTCCCTTGGTCAAGTTGTCAATGCGGCGATCGCTGGCAAAGCACGCTTCGACAAGATGAAGGACTTCTTCGAAAATGTCGGAGAGGGGGACACCGCTGGTGTTTGGGAAGACACGCCGGATCCCCATGATGGCTTTCGCAAAAAGCAGCAGCGCAAACTGGCGATCGCTGCAAAACGGGCGGCCAATCTCGAGGAGCCGGTCGGATGCTGATACAGGATCATGATCGCGCCGGGGGGTATTGGGGCTCTGTTTACGTTTTCACCGCCGTGAAGGGGTTGCAGGTGGTGATCGATGGCCCCGTGGGTTGCGAGAACCTGCCGGTGACCTCTGTTCTTCATTATACGGATGCTTTGCCGCCGCACGAGCTGCCGATTGTCGTCACCGGACTCGGCGAAGAGGAGCTTGGTCAGTCCGGTACGGAAGAAGCCATGAAGCGGGCGCGCAGTGCCCTGGACCCTGCCCTGCCAGCTGTTGTGGTCACCGGATCTATCGCCGAGATGATTGGCGGCGGGGTGACACCTGAGGGGGCAAATGTCCAAAGGTTTCTGCCGCGGACGATTGATGAAGACCAATGGCAAAGCGCGGACCGGGCTCTTCTCTGGCTGTGGACCGAGTTTGCTCAGACGAAGGGCCGTAATCCGAAACGACGGAAGAAGCCGGAGGGCGCCAAGCCGAGCGTCAATATTATCGGCCCGAGCTATGGCATGTTCAATATGCCGTCGGACCTCGCTGAGATTCGGCGTTTGGTCGAAGGACTTGGTGCCGACGTGAATATGGTCTTCCCGCTGGGCAGCCATATTGAAGACACCCGCAAACTCGCCAATGCAGACGTCAATATCTGCATGTATCGCGAGTTCGGCCGCAAGCTCTGCGAGGCGATGGACATCCCCTATCTGCAGGCTCCGATTGGCCTTCACTCGACGACAAAGTTTCTGCGCGCACTGGGTGAGCTTCTGGGGATCGATGCCGAGCCATTTATCGAAAAAGAAAAGCATACAACCATCAAACCATTATGGGATCTCTGGCGTTCGGTGACCCAGGACTTTTTTGGGACGGCGAATTTCGGCGTCGTCGCGAATGAAACCTATGCCCGGGGCCTCAAGAATTATCTTGAAACTGATCTTGGCTTGCCATGTGCGTTCTCCTTTGCCCGCACGGCCGGGCGGAAACCCGACAATGACGGCGTGCGCGACGCGATGGAAACAAATCCGCCGCTTGTCCTGTTCGGTAGCTTTAATGAGCGCATGTATATTCAAGAGACAGGCGGTCGCACCTGTTACATCCCAGCCTCTTTCCCCGGGGCTGTGATCCGCCGCCACACTGGCACACCTTTCATGGGATATGGCGGCGCGACCTATGTGCTGCAGGAAATCTGCAACGCGCTGTTCGACACGCTGTTTCATATTCTTCCACTCGGTACGGATCTTGACCGCGCCGAAGCAACCCTGACGACCATCGCGGGAGCTCTGGAATGGGATGAAGCGGCAAGCAATGCCCTGGATGCCTGCGTCGAAGGATATCCTGTACTCGCCAGAATTTCGGCGGCCAAACGCATCCGCGACAAGGCTGAGTCCATCGCAAGAGATGCCGGCGACAAACACATAAAACCCGAAACGGTCAGAACCGCGCAAGCGGCGCTGTCCGGAACACAGGCAGCCTAACGAGGAGGAACGATATGAGCATGAGCAATTCACGAGCGAAGCCCCTCCGAAGCAGATGGGAATATCGCTTTTACAGCGTGCTTCTATTTCCATTCTTCTTCGCCCTGACCCTTCTCGGCCGGGCCTTTCATAGGGGGTATGCTGACGATGTTCGAACCCACCGAAATATATTCAGTGAAACAGTCTCTGCCCTGAATGGCAGCGTCTTATGGAGTTTTATGGGGCGATGATGGGGTCACCTGCTCTTGTCCCAATACAAAATGCGCTGGTGTTTCGCATCAGCGTCATGCCCAAGGCTGCAGGGTTTCTATGCTGCCAGTTTCTAGAGGCCAAAAGAGGAGATGTATATGGCCAGTGACTCAATGGAACGGTCGGAATCGCTGTCTGGGCTGACTGCCACAGAAGCGAAAGCCGTTCACGGCCTGTTCATGAGAGGCTTCTTGCTTTTCATGTTCTGGGCCTTCATCGCGCATATGTTGGTTTGGTATCACAAACCTTGGCTCGGTGTAATTCAGTAACCGATAGATAAGAGGAACTCACACTATGTGGAGAATATGGATGATATTTGATCCTCGGCGCGTTCTGACCGCGTTGGCGATCTTCCTATTCACTCTCGCGGTTCTGATTCATTTCGTACTGCTGAGCACACCCGAGTATAATTGGTTTGATCTTGGCGAGTCAGCTGTTGCTGCGCTCGACTTTGTCAACACAACCACACTCGCATAGCGCAACTATTGATGGGCGATGCGCAAAGATAATGCATCGCCCATTGATACCCCTTCGCGACGGCGCTCCGCCCAAAAGGCAGAGCAATGTTTATCCTGATACTGATTGATTATTCAATTTGAAACTGAACTAAGAAGAACAAAAGGACAGCCCCAATGGCACTACTTAGTTTTGAACGAAAATATCGGATCAGCGGTGGAACACTGATTGGCGGCGATTTGTTCGACTATTGGGTCGGGCCTTTTTATGTCGGATTCTTCGGTATCACGACAGCCTTCTTCGCAAGTCTTGGCACTGCACTGATATTTTATGGAGCCGCCATTGGTGACACCTGGAACCCATGGCTCATTAGCATCAACCCGCCCGATGTCAGTTATGGTCTTGCCTTTGCGCCATTGGCAGAAGGTGGGCTTTGGCAATTAATTACCTTCTGCGCCATTGGTGCCTTTGGATCGTGGATTTTGCGGGAAGTCGAGATCAGCCGAAAGCTCGGGATCGGGCTGCATGTTCCTTTTGCCTTTAGCTTTGCGGTGTTTGCCTATGTAACGCTGGTTGTCTTCCGGCCTCTGCTTATGGGCGCATGGGGGCACGGTTTCCCCTATGGGATTATGAGCCATCTCGATTGGGTATCATATACCGGATATCTCTATGGAAATTTCCATTACAACCCCGCACATATGGTTGCGATCACCTTCTTCTTCACAACCACGCTGGCTCTTGCAATGCATGGCGGCGCGGTCTTGTCGGCGGCCAACCCCGGCAAAGGAAAGACGGTAAAAGCCCCTGAACATGAGAACTCCTTCTTCAGGGATCTGTTCGGGTATTCCGTCGGCACGTTGGGTATTCACCGCGTTGGTCTCTTCCTGGCTCTGTCCGCCGGTTTCTGGAGTGCTGTCTGCATCATTATCAGCGGACCGCTTTATGACGGATCCTGGGTCGAGTTTTGGGATGGATGGCGCAACCTCCCCTTCTGGGAACAAATCACGGAGCAATAAGCGATGGCTGACTATCAATATATATTCACGCAAACGCAGGTTCGTGGTCACTTTGATCCGGGTGTTGATCTGCCAAAAGGAGATTGGGAGCGCGAGCCGGTTAAACTGTTCAGCTATATTATGGGCAAGATCGGCGATGCGCAGATCGGCCCGATGTATCTCGGATTTACAGGCGTCGCCGCACTGATCTGCGGATCCATCTCGATCCTGATCATGGGCTTGAACATGGCGGCTTCGGTGGACTGGAATCCGTTCGTATTCTTCGGTCAGCTTCCATGGCTCGCGCTGGAACCACCGCTTGCTGAGCACGGTCTGAAAGTTATGATGCCGCTGAATGAGGGCGGCTGGTGGCTGATCTCAGGGTTTTTCCTGACAGCGTCGATTATTCTCTGGTGGATCCGCGTTTATCGCCGCGCGCTGCAGCTGGGGCTGGGAACGCATGTGGCCTGGGCCTTTGCGTCTGCCATCTGGCTCTATCTGGTGCTGGGCTTTATTCGCCCCATTCTGATGGGCAGTTGGTCGGAAGCTGTGCCCTTTGGCATTCTGCCCCACCTCGATTGGACGAATAATTTCTCGCTGATCTATGGAAACCTCTTTTACAATCCGTTCCATATGCTTTCGATCGTCTTCCTTTATGGATCTGCACTCCTCTTCGCGATGCATGGTGCGACCATCCTTGCGGTTGGCCGATATGGCGGCGAGCGGGAGGTCGAGCAAATTGTGGACCGCGGAACCGCGTCGGAGCGGGCAGCGCTGTTCTGGCGTTGGACCATGGGCTTTAATGCCTCCATGGAGTCCATTCACCGCTGGGCCTGGTGGTTTGCTGTCCTGTGCACGCTCACGGGCGGGATCGGCATCCTGCTCACAGGCACTGTGGTCGACAACTGGTTTGTCTGGGGTGAGGCCAACGGCTTCGCCAGATTCTAACCCTTTCCCGAGTGCGGTCATCAGAAACCGCAAGGAATGTGCAACACTCAATAACGGCGCTCCAAACGAGCGCCGTTTTCCTTATTCGCTTTTTCGGTTTCGCGCAGAATTGGTCGCGTCCGTTCGCAATGTCTGACGTGGATATGGAACGAGGCCGCCCTGGTTCGGCCAAACTAACCGCGGACGGAGGCCAGCCCCAAAAGGTGCGCGGTATCCTTCATCATGATCCGCAGATGCGCCACCGGGTTTGCCCGAACAAGGCGCTTATTCATGTACGCTTCCCAGGTGAGACGCTGCACATCGGGGTCATCGCAAATATTTACAAATCGCTCGCGGCGCTTGTCATTGCGGTACCAGAAGTGCTGCATGATGCCGAGGATCATGAACACTTTGCCGTGCTCACGCATATAGCGCTTTCGTCCACGCGCGAGGGCGCGCGCATCACCGGTGACGAGCAGCTCCGCCATAGCTTCGGCGGCATATTCCCCGCCGAGCATCGCATAATAGATGCCTTCTCCTGAGGACGGGGCCACACACCCGGCCGCGTCTCCCGCCAACATGACATCCTTGCCATTGTCCCATTTCTTCAGCGGTTTCAGCGGTATCGGTGCACCTTCTGTGCGCACTGTCTCGGCTGCATCGAGCCGGGACCGGGTCCTGAGATCGGACACGGCTCCGCGGAAGGAGAACCCTTTTTTGCCTGTGCCAACGCCGATACTCGTTGTCTCTCCATGGGGAAATATCCATGCATAGAAATCCGGCGAGAGACTGCCGTCATAGTGAATCTCGCAGCGCGATCCCTGGAACTCTTCTGCGGCCATGCCCTTCGGCGAACGGACAATCTCATGATATGCGAACACGCTCGGCGGGCGTTCGGCGCTGATCTCGCTTTCGGCGACTTTGGATCTTGCCCCATCGGCACCGATGATAGTGCGTGTGCGGACACTTTTGGGGGGCACCTTTCGCCCCTGCCCTGCCGGCTTGAACATGACAATGGGGTGGCCTTCGCGATCCCGTTCAATCGCGACAAACTCGCCGTCTTGTCGGTCTGCCCCCGCGATGACGGCGCGCTGGCGCAGCCACTCATCGAAGTGCTCTCGGTCGACCATGCCCACAGATCCACCTTCGATTGGCATATCGACCCTTCGCCCTTTCGGGGACACCATGCGGGCCGTATTGGCCCGGGCGACGATCTGGGAGTCCGGGATCTGAAAGTCACGGATCAGACGTGGAGGTACGGCACCACCGCAGGGCTTGATGCGTCCCGGCTTATCGAGGAGCAGCACACGGTGACCTTTGCGCGCCAGCGTCTCCGCCGCTGTCGCCCCCGCCGGGCCGCCGCCAACCACGACCGTGTCGTACATTTCCATCGAGCCAAGATCGTAGGGCATGTGAGGTCCTTCCTACTCTGCCGACACAAGTTCTGCGGAGGGCATTGCCGGCAGGGTCATGTCATCAGCCGAGGTCTCGCCGACCCTTGCGGCACATATTGCTGCGAGCATGAAAATGGCTCCCTCCAAAGCGAAAACGAGCGCGAAAGCCGGCCCGATATCTGGGAGGGCGATACGGGCAATGTCTAAAGCCACCGCGCCAATAAATCCGCCAATTGCAAAGGCTATCGCCTGGGACGCGCCCCAGAGCCCCATGCGAATGCCTTCCCGCCCCTCACCGCCAGCGCTCGCCAATGTCATCATTGACCCGATGGCGGCGACAGCAAAGGCTCCGTTTGCGAGCCCGAGGGCAAACACCGTCGGTTGCAATGGCCAGGATGGACCAACCATGGCAGCCGAAGCGACCCCCGCCAGTGCGATGGCCGACGCGATACAGCCAGCAATGGTCCAGTTCCGCATGAAGCGGGCGCGGGATTTGCCGATCGTTGTGGCAACGACAGCCGTGAACACCATGCCGAGGAGGACGCCCATATTCTGGGTGCCGGCCAGCGCTGTCGACTGTCCAGGGGTGTACCCATAGATGAGCCCGGCAAAGGGCTCCAAGATCAGATCCTGGGCGCTGAATGCCAGCATGGACACGAATACGAATATCGTGAACCGGCGCGCCTGGCCTTCCGCCCAGATCTCAGCAAAGGCCTCTTTGAACCCACCGGTTTGATGGTCGGATTGGGCGTGGCTTTCTGTTTCAGGATCTCGCCGATGCTCCACGCCCCAAACGGCGAGAGCGGCAATGATAACGGCCCCGATACAGACGATGATGGTGGTCTTCACGAGGTTGGTCATTGTGAACGGATCAAGCATCGCTCCGGCCACACCGGCAGTGATGACGAACCCAACAATCATCATGATCCAGGCAATCGCAGCCGCCGCGGCTTTTCTGGAAGGCGCGGTTTGTGCCGCGAGGAGCGCAAGGAGATTCGTGCCCGCCGCTCCGACGCCAATCCCGATGATTAAGAAGGCGAGGATCGCGCCCAGAATACCGAACAATTGATGACTTGCCATCAGGGCCACTGCGCCGGCTGCCCCGATCGCACCGATGGCGAGCGCTACGATGCCGCCTATGATCCAGGGGGTTCGCGCGCCCCCCATATCCGAACCATATCCCCAACGGGGACGAGACATCTGAACGGCATAGTGCCAGCCCACGAGCGCGCCGGGGAGGACAGCCGGTAAAGCAAGTTCCACAACCATGACACGGTTGAGCGTCGAAGTGGTCAGGACCACGATGGCCCCAAGCGCTGCCTGGACCAGACCTAAGCGGAAAATGCCACCCCATCCCAAAGTCTTGTGGGTCTCTATCATGGCCATGGTGGCCCCCCATTATTCGCACCGATGGCAAAGGCAGTGACGAGCATGCCCAGCACATAGAGGGATGTGCCAGTCGCATTGAACCATGGGGCCTTTTCTCGCGGGGCCTTCAGTAGGCTGAGCATCAGAATCGTCTGAGCCGCCACCAACGCACTGACAAGCAAGGCGTGGATCACCATCGACATCATAACGAGACCCGCGATGACGAGGAACTGGGCGGCCAGCATAATGGCGCACGCCACCCGCGCCGCATTGTCCGGCCCGAGGCGAACCGGCAGTGACCGCACTCCGGATGCGCGGTCTCCCTCGATCGCCTTAAAATCATTCAGAGTCATGATGCCGTGGGCACCGATAGAATAGATCAGCGCGGCTCCAACGATGGCAGGGCCCGGAAGCGCCCCAAGCATGACGGCCGCCCCAGTGAACCACGCCACCCCCTCATAGGACATACCGACCACCAAAGGACCGATCCAGCCGTCCGCCTTGAATCGGAAGGGCGGTGCGCTATAGGCCCAGGCGAGCGCCACCGCCACGATCGATGCGACGAAGGCCCAGGTTCCGAGCGCCGCGCCAAGCAACACAGACGCCGCCGACCAAATCAGCCCAAGATAAAGACCCCACGCCCCTGGAATCCGCCCGGATGGGATGGGCCGGTTCGGTTCATTGATGGCGTCAACATGGCGATCAAACCAGTCATTTACGGCCTGGCTCGCGGCGCACACCATGGGCCCTGCCAAAATGACACCGCCAAGCGCGAAGACCCATTTGTCGCCCAAGGCCACCCCGGTTGAAACCACGCCGCAACCAAATGCCCACATGGGCGGAAACCATGTGATCGGCTTCAACAATTCAAGGATATCACGCCAGTGCGGATAGGCTTTCATCGCCAGCGGAAGTTGCGAGTCCGACATGGCAAAACGATATATTGGACACCAAATAGTGTCAATTTGCATTGACAAATCTTTTGGGTGTCAACGCCTATTCGCCGGCGTCGAGGCCAACCCGTTTCAGCTTCGAGTACAGGCCTTGCCGGCTCAGGCCCAGCATCTCTGCCGCTGACGCCCGATTATTGTCGGTAATTTCAAGCGCAGCTTCGATACACAGTCGCTCAATTAACGCGGTTGACTCCCGCACAATGTCTTTCAACGGTACTCGGCCGACGAGCTCCGTGAATTGCGCCGACGAGCTTGGCAATTGTTGATCCAGGCGCGCCGTATCGCTGAGCCGTCGGGCCACGCTGCGAATAGAGAATGCGAATATGTTTTCTTCGCCTGACGGAGCCGCGACCGCCGACAATTCGACCTGTTCTTCATTTCCGAAACGGTCACGGGCAACCGTCGCAAAATTGCGGATAACGCCATGCTTTTTCAGGGCCGAGAACAAGACGTTGAGATCTGTGGCCGACCGGCCGAGAAAGTCGTGGAGCCGCCCACCCTTCGCCTCTGTCTCGCTCGACATCTGAGTCATCTGACTGAAGGCCGAGTTGGCCGCAATAATGCGCTGATCATTGTCCGCCAGCACCAAGCCATCGGGCAAATCGTCGAGGTAACTCAGCAAGGCCTGGTGGGATGTGAAATCCGCAGGCTCGATCCCAACATCGGTCAAACGAACAATAAGGCGAACGTCTCTGCCCTCTCTGAAGGAGGAGGCGGTCACATTCGCCTTTCGCTTCGTTGTGAGCTTAAGATCTGACACGTCCGCGGTGCCGGCTGACAAACACTTCGACAGAAGCTCACCGATCTTTGCCGCTTCCGACGGCGCGAAGACATCGGACAGCCCCTGACCCGCGAGCGGCGTACCATTGCTCCTAAGCAAGCGTTGAGCCGCTGGGTTTGCATCTTCAATTGTGAACGTGTTTGGCTCAATCACAAGAATGGCTTCGGCAACGGTATCGAATAAAATGCGGAACCTGCCCTCAGCTTCGCGCATTCTGACATAATCTCTTTCCAGTTCCTGATGAGCTTCGACCAGTCTCTGCTGAAGACGCGCCATCCCTCGGAGATCCCGACCGAGAATTATGAACCGGTTGTTCTTATCTAGCTTTACCGCCGTGTATCTGACCGGCACATCGAGCGCCGACTGGGATGGATG